>NZ_JACJTV010000006.1 GCF_014698845.1 Coleofasciculus sp. FACHB-1120
ATACTTTAAATAATCTTCGCTTAATTGTCCAACCTCTCTTGCTATTTTGGTTGATTCATCCCTGGCTAGATGTTTTTCCGAATTCTCATTTATTGTTGGGATTTAATTACCTAATTTCTACTATGAACCAATTTAAACCTTTTTTGGCTTCGGGATAATTTCAGTTATTTACTACTTGCTTATTCCGGAAAGTGACAGAAGAGGGATAAAGCGAAAACCGTTTGGGTGGCAACAGTTGAAGTTGAACTCTCACAGATGGAAGGAACGAGAACAATTGCTATCGTCATGAATGCCTCAACCTTCGACTCTTCTAGTGAGATTGACTATTTTCTTACTAATGTTAACCCCTCTATTGCTACAGCCAACTGGATAGTGACTACCTAGGTCCAAAGGATAGTGGTGGAAGTTTTCTATCGGGAAGCTCTCATGATGGTTAGGGCTATCTGAATATCAAGTCAGAGATTATAGAAGCCTGCTGAGACATTTCATTTTGGTATTTTGCGCCTATACATTTATTTTATGGCACACTAAAACTGGAGGATTAAGAAGGCGTTGGGCATCGAAACCTTTAAACACCTTTACTGAAGCATTAGAGGCGTTTCGGACAGCCATGTCTTTCCGTTTTGTGCAGTGGCTGAATCAAAATTGGGACGTATTCTCAGCTTATAAAGGTGCTTTGGGCTTTATTTTGGCTTGAAATCTGTCTAAGTCCCGTTAACAAGATTTGGTCGGGAATTGGGATAGATGCATGGCTGCCACGGCTGCCCTCTTTCCCATCCCGTACTACTTTCACCATCATCCAGAATGTTTCCGGTTTCACCCCGTACATTCTTTTAAAGTCAGATCCAGACAATGCAAGTGCTTTTTTGTAACGCATCAATTTAGGAACTATAACTATCAATTCATTAAACTTTGTTCAGCTGATTTTACTCAATTCCGCAAGAGGTCTAGTCTACCCTATGAATGCCTATGTTTTTCACTGGTCACTTATTTCTGCCAATCTGGTCTAGTTGGAGCTTTTGTGTTTAGTGTTATGGAATGTTGTTTTGTTGGTGAGCTGTGCCGTTATGGGTTATCTCATATCTTGCACCTACCGAATCAACCCGGAAACAATAAATAAAGAGTGCAAAAGGGCGACAGTAGATGAAGGGGAAGATTTAAGTACAGCATAGTTGCAAATGCAACTTTCTGTAACCGGAATATCACACAAGCCGGGTTTGGGAAACATAACGGTGCGGCATGACGCTCTGACGGTGCGGCAGAGCGTTTTCGCTTCGGTTAAGCCAAAACAGTATTGATTTGCAATATCTACTCAAAATATGAGAAAAAGGGCGGGAAATGTATTTCGTCAATCAGCAAGAACAATGCTTGCCCACGCCCTTAAGCTAATCAACAGTTTAACTGAATTGATGCCCACACAGTACCAAAAAGATAATCTAGAAACGATGCTGGGATTATTCTTACAGGCATAAGGGCATCCGTTACCTGAACACGCTCAAACAAAATCTCCAAGCGCATTAAGTCGATTTTTCAATGTCAATCCTTGGTCAACCAGGGAAATGATTCGTATCGTTCGCCAGTCTCTACTCAAACAAATGTTATCTGAGCGTCCCTTGGGACGCAGACCATTTCTTCAAGTAATCATTGACCTCACGACTCTGGAAAAATGCGGGAAGTTCAAAGAATTTGAGCATTTAATCTCAGTTTATAACGGGAAGCGGGGATTACACTTGGTCGTACTCTATTTAGTTGTCGGACGGTGGCGGATACCTTGGAGCTTCTGCATTTGGCGAGGTAAAGGCGCTCCCTCACCCGCACAGTTGGGTCTGAAACTGGTTCAACGCTTACCAAAATCCTTAACATCAAGTTTTCAGGTAATCATCTTAGCCGATACTGCCTTTAGCAGTGTGAACTTTCTCCACGGTATACGTCAGCTCAAATATCATGCAGTTACAGCTATACCTATTGACCGTAAATTAGCTGATGGCAGAGCTTTAAGGCATCTGTATAAGCAGGGGCAACAAGTACACTTGGTTGATTTAAAGTTTTCTGTTACTGTGTCTTGGTACTACCTCAAACGTGATAACGGCAAGCTAGAAAAACGATTTGTCCTATCCACTAAACCTCTTAAAGCTAGCACCATTAAATGGTGGGGAAAGCGGAGATGGCAGATTGAAGGCTGGTTTAAAACTGCCAAGCATCGTTTTGGTTTGCATCGCTTCGGTCAAAGCACTTTGCTTGGGGTGTATCGTTGGCTCATACTTTCCCTGATTGCCTACTTAATAGCTCACTGGACTTATTTATCTCCTCAGTTCCCCAATTTACCTGACTGGGGTGGCGCTGCACAAACTGCCCTCGAATCTCTCTTGCCTCAAATACTTGTGTCTCTTCTTTTACTTAATATTGAACGTTTACTTCCTCTTGTACGTAGTCACGGTTTTGACATCTAGATTTCCAGGTGCAAGATATGAGTTATCAAATGGCCCAGTTTTTGAATAGTTGAGGGGAAGAAAGCGAACAGAGGAAGCGATCGCAACAAACTCGTCATCTAGAAGCAAGGACACCTTTATGACGATAGCGATCGCACTCACCCAATACTACAAGTGCGATCGCTATAGATTAAGAGAAGCAGTCTAATAGCTAGCTAGATTTTCTCTAGGCTGCGATCGTTTGCTGAGAAGTTTCTTGGAGCATTTGGGCGATCGCATCAGCAGGGACAGGACGGCTAAAGTAGAAGCCCTGACCTTCTTCACACCCCCGTCTTTGCAGGTAGTCCAGCTGTTCTTGGGTTTCTATGCCTTCTGCTGTAATATTCAACCGCAGGCTCTTGGCGAGGGCAATGATGGCATCGGTTACAGCGGCGCTATCAGGATTAGATGTCACATCCTGCACAAAGGACCGATCGATCTTGAGCATGGTAACGGGAAAGCGCTTCAAGTAGTTTAGAGAAGAATAGCCGGTGCCAAAATCATCCAAAGCCAGCAAGATACCTAGGTCTCGTAATTGCTCTAAAGTGTTAACAGATCGCTGAACATCTCCCATAAGCAAGCTTTCAGTCACTTCCAGTTCTAGATAGGATGCTTCTAGCCCGGTTTCCTGAAGGGTTTGGCTGACGACTTCAACTAGATTTGGTTGTTCAAACTGTCGAGCTGACAGATTCACCGATATCCGAATAGGAGGGAATCCGGCAAGCTGCCAAGCACGAGTTTGGGCGCAGGCAGTTTGCAAAACCCATTCCCCAATTTGCACGATCGAACCATTGGCTTCTGCAATGGGAATAAACTTAGCTGGAGAAACCAACCCTAGCGTCGGATGCTGCCAGCGAACCAGGGCTTCCATTGCCGTGATTTGTCTGGTACGCAAATCAATCAAGGGTTGGTAATAAACCACCATTTCGTTGCGCTCAACCGCTCCATGTAATTCATTTTCTAACGCTAGTCGTTCCTGCAACTGAGCATTCACTTCTGGCGAATAGAACTGGTATTGGCTGCGTCCTTGTTGTTTTGCCTGATATAGCGCCAGACGAGCCTGTTGCAACAGTTTATCCCCGCCATTGCGATCTTTTAGGTCATTAATGGCGATACCAATACTGGCGGTAATCCGAATCGAGCTTCCCTCTAAAAAGAAGGGTTTTGCCAGCGTACTTACTAGCAGCTGGGATAGCTTGATCGCGCTCTCAAAGCAGGGAAGTTCCGTCAGCGCGATCGCAAATTCATCTCCACTCACATGAGCCAGAATCTCTGTTTGACCCATACAAGTTGTCAAACGTTGAGCAACTGCTCTTAACAGCACATTTGAGGTTTCCCGCTCCAATGTATGACTCATGCCTGTGAAATCGTCGATACCCAGCAAAAGCACTGCTACCAGCCGCTGGTCGTTTTCAGATTGGGATACTATCTGATGTAAGCGATCGCCGAATAAATCCCGATTGGGTAATCCAGTCAGTCCATCGTAGTGACTGATGTAGTGAATTAATTCATCTAACTTATGAAGAGTTTGTGAGGTATCTGCCATTAATGTGCCTGCTTCATCGGCAAATTCTGTAGGCAGTTCGGGTAATTTTTTGGTATTCAAATAGTCTTGCAATGCAGCAGATGTCAAAATGACTGGGGCAAGGAGGTGGCGTATTGCATACAGAGTAGCTGCTGTACCCGCCAAGGTAGCTAACAAAGCAATCACCAGCACTCGCACTGTCATTTCCCAGGAATAAGAGTTTGATATAACGAAAGTTATCAATAAGGTTAAAAGTGGTACGTGAGTGCCTAAAAATGCTACCAACATAATTTTGGCGGTATAGCTTTTCTTAAGCAATCCGAACCGAGCTAGGAAGGAGTATAGAGCAAGCTTGCGATTGAGTTTCATGGATGCTGGACAAGGGTTGAAAGTTGGCTAAACACTTAAATTAAATTATGGCAAAATAATCTCTGAAATTTGGTATACAGAAGAATTTTTTCTTTCAATCAACCAAATACAGGTTTGATTTATAACCTTCAAAATAGCTAATTATGCAAACTAGATTTGAAGATGTTTACACATCTAACTCCACAGTACAATTTTGAGTTACAAGTGTTTACCGTAAAATCACTGAATTGTGAATACATTAAGAATAAATAAAATTTACATATCCGAAAAATTGAGGAAAGTGAAAGCGATTGCGAGATTTAAAATCAGTTAGTATAATGTTTCGAGCGTGTGCTGATTGGAAAGATTGCGATCGCATATACAGCGTTTTTCAGTTAGGTAGAATAGATAGCGGTTCTAACGTTCGATAGAGGCTTTTTGATTGCCATGCCACTACAGATGTATAGCACCCAAACGAGAATTGCTATCGATTTCCGGTGACTTCGATGAGGTGCGTAGACGAGGGATGGCTGTGGATGGGTTTCTCCGCATCTTGCAACCTGGTGGTTGAAACCGTACAGCGATCGCAAGCACACAAACAAAACCTGGCTACGCAGGTTATAAAATCCTTGATTTTTGGTTAGTCTGCGCTTTTAGGACTGGGAATGCGATCACCCCAGAATTCTATTCTGACGGCTTACGGCTTGGTGCAAGATGCGATCGCGACTTGAGTGAGGCGTGAGGCGACTGTTATGCAAAGCGGCTTGCCCTTAAGGATTGTAGCTCTTTTCTATCAAATCTTCGTTAATCTTAGTCAGGAGAGACTTTTCTAAATACGGAAGGGTGAATTCTATTGGTTCAGCAATCAGAACTCCAAAACAAGTCATCGATGCAGCCGCTTCAGCGCGTGCTGGGAAGTTTAAGCGCCTACCGTTGGATCTCGATAGGGGCGTTGCTTAGTTCTTTGCTCTTAACGGCGGCTTATGCCGTCACTCCCCAACTGTTTCGCTGGGGAATCGATGGAGGGATTGCCCAGCGAAACCTCCAAATTGTCTTCTACAGCGCTGGATGGATGGTCGTTGCTGCGATCGCGCGTGGGTTATTTAACTTTGGACAAAGCTTTTGGGCAGAAACCGCATCTCAAGGGGTTGCCTACGATCTGCGGAACAAGATTTTCAGCAAGATTCAAAACCTCAGTTTCAGCTACCACGACCAATCCCAGACTTCACAACTGCTAACTCGCGTCACGAGTGACATTGAGCAAATCCGCACGTTCCTGAGTACAAGTCTGATGCAGGTGATCAGTGCTGTTATCACACTTATCAGCATTGCCGCAATTTTGCTGTTAATGAACTGGCAACTAGCACTGATTACCCTAACAGTCGTGCCCATCTCAGGATGGTTGTTGGCACAATTTCTCCGCAAAAATAGCCGGTTGTTCGGGCAGGTTCAGGAGCAACTCGGCAATCTTAATACTGTATTGCAAGAGAACCTGCTGGGGGTGCGAGTGGTAAAAGCGTTTGTCCGAGAATCAGCAGAAGCAAAGCGTTACACGACGCTGAATGATGCGTTAATCGTGACCAACATGGAAACCATTCGCGCCATCCGCAACACTTTTCCATTCATCTTCTTGCTAAGTAACTTGGTGACAGTTGTTGTCATCGGATATGGGGGTGCAGAGGTTATTCAAAATCGGTTTTCAATTGGGGAATTGGTAGCGTTTAATTCTTACTTGCTGTTGATTCTTCAACCCGTTTTATTAATAGGATTTGCGGCCCCCGCGATCGCGCAAGCGGCAGCATCTGCCGAACGAGTCTATGAAGTAGTGGATGCAGAGATTGAAATTCGCGATCGCCCTGGTGCTGTCCCCTTTGAAACTTGCGGCGGTCGAATTACATTTGAAAATGTCTCGTTCCGCTATCCAGGAGCCACCACAGAAGCCCTGAAAGGCGTTTCCTTTGAAACTAAACCGAAAGAACTCATCGCCATTCTGGGGATGACGGGTTCCGGGAAAAGCACCATTATCAACCTGATTCCGCGCTTCTATGATGTTACGGCGGGGTCAGTTCGCATTGATGGACGAGATGTGCGGGACTTCACCCTGACAAGTTTGCGATCGCATATTGGCATCGTATTTCAGGAAACCACACTGTTCTCTGGCACCATCCGCGAGAATATTGCTTATGCTAAACCTGGTGCAAGCTTAGAGCAAGTCATTGAAGTCGCAAAAGCCACGCAAATGCACGACTTTATTACCAGCTTGCCCGATGGTTATGAAACGATTGTCGGGGAAAGGGGTGTGGGTTTATCTGGCGGACAAAAGCAACGGATCGCGATCGCCCGCACATTACTGACCGATTACAGCATTCTCATCCTAGATGACAGCACTTCTGCCGTAGATGCTAGAACCGCTGCCCAGATTCAGGAGGAACTCGATCGCCTGATGCGCCAAAAGGCTTGCACAACCTTTGCGATCGCTCAACGCATTAGTACCGTGCGGAATGCCGATCGGATTTTGTTGATGGATAAAGGACGATTGGTAGCACAAGGAACCCATGAAGAGTTGATGCAAAATAGTCCCCTTTATGGGGCAATTTTGGAGTCGCAGATGAAGCGAAAGATTGAAAGTTGAGCAATTTAGTCTCAAGATAATTTGAATGTCACCTTGTTCGGGTTATCTGTGGGACAATGCAGGAACTCAGCTTAACTCTCCGACCAAATAGGCAGAACTGTACTACTCTTGCGTAACGAAGTTATATGAGTAGTCAGGATGAAGATTGTCCAAGAGGTTTCCTTAATCAGCGTTGGCAGTTTTGAAGAATCAAGCGATTGGTCTATCATTCGCGCTGAAATTCGTGATGCTGTCTCTTTAATCGTTCATCCTGCTGGGACATCAAACTTTACAATCAATCCGACTAAGCACGGTAATGGCGTCAAGCCAATTAAAGAAGCTTGCACGATCGCATTGAGGGACAGATACGGATGGAGGCTAGAAACTTCGATTAACTATGCAACCCGATCCCCAGGAAAGGTAGATGCCACAAAAGTCATTGACAACCATCTTTTTGCTCTTGAGTGGGAAACGGGTAATATCTCCTCAAGCCATCGAGCAGTCAATAAAATGGTTCTTGGATTGCTACGCGGTGTTTTTCTAGGAACTGTTTTGGTACTCCCAAGTAGAAAACTCTATCCTTACCTAACCGATCGGATTGGCAACTATGAAGAGTTGGAGCCATACTTTGATGTTTGGCGGGCAGTCCGGATAGAAGAGGGTTTTCTTGCAATCTTCGTAATTGAACACGATCAAGTAGATAATAACGTACCAACGATTACCAAAGGAACAGATGGTCGTGCATTAGTCTGAATCGTTCTACACGGAAGCTACGTAGAGTAAGGAATTGGCAGATGTGATGCAATGGTTTTGCGCTGCTTCAATTTCTTGCTTCCCCTTGCTGATTCCCATTCCTCTATGATTCCATTAACCAAATCAGTCAATCGTTCTACTGCTGGCTCTGTATCCCCAATTTCTGAACCAATCCAGTAACGGTGTAGTTTTTCTGCTGCGTAAAATGTAGTACCAGAACCTCCAAATGGATCAACCACAATCTCACCGGGATTAGATGCCATTGCAATAATCCGTTCTAACATAATGGGAGCCAGTTCGTTGGGGACTCGTTTTTTATGCCGACGATGCCGAACTGGTGGAATATCAGTCCACATTTCCTCGGTTAATGTCCATAAAACTTCACTAGAATCAGCTTCAGGGGCATCCTCCCAAACATCCTCTGGCATATCCCAGACATCCATTAAATTGATTCCTTTTTCATTGAGCTTTTTTCGATGTCCACCATAGTCACGAATTTCTCCGCCACAATGGCGACAAAGTTGAATAGGTGTGTAGACTTTGTTGAAGACTGCTGGTTCTCCTTTAGTGTAATAGAGTAATCCGTAGTGAGCGGGAGACATCTTTTTACCACGAGGAAAAGCTTTCGGCATTCTGCAAGCAATCCAATGCCGAAACCACATTCCTTTCTGATTGAGGTATGCACCATACTCTATGCACCATTTAGGCAGGTTGAATACAAATAAACTTCCACCGGGTTTAAGCACTCGAATGCTCTCACCCAGCCACTGTTGAGACCAGACTAGATATTTGTCTAGCTCCATCCGATCGCTTACTCCTTCACCGTATTTTTTGCCAAGATTAAAGGGTGGATCGGCAAATACAAGATTTACAGACTCATTAGGCAATGCTGACAGAAGTTTAAGGCAGTCTCCTTGATAGAGGATGCCATGCTCACTAATGTAAACCTGTTGTAATTCTTGTTGAGTTGCAACATCAGTTGCAATCAGTTGAAAAGGAAGCATTTATCTAAACCTTTAGTACATTAGTATAGCTTGAGCCTACAAACTCTATTGTCCTTTGTCAATAGAGTTTGGTTCGGAAGTTGTACTCCGTGGCTGATAGGGTTTCCCCATAGGTTGATTCTTATATCTCTCTACTTCAGCAGCTTCTATGTAGTAGTAACGCCCAAGTTTGCGAGCTACAATCTGACCCTTCTTAATTAGGTCGTGAACTCGCTGACGAGTTACGCATAGCAGCAATGCTGTTTGAGCTACAGAAAGTAAGTCAGGGCTATCCTTTGAAGCAAGGTCTGTCATACGATGAGCTAAAAGGGTGCTTTGATCTCACAAATCCTTCGTCAGTATTGCATTTGTGACTTCAACCATCTGTAAGCTCTTAATTTCGCTGAAAAATGCGATCGCGTATTGCTTGACACACATTCTCCCAGTCTCGGTCTGCCATTGGTGTTGCTGGAGCGAATTCTAACCCTTCCAGTAGCAGTGATTCCAGCCGTTCCTTCGCTTTTCGTGCCCGATTCGACGGATTAATTTGCGAAAATACTCGCTGACTGTACTATAGCCACCGGGCCATAAGGATTTCTCCAAGCCTCACAGCCTACATAATGTCAAATTATGCCATAACAAATGCCATAACAAACAGTGAGCTATGACTGATGTAGGTTTGAGAGAGTCCTTCCAAACGATACGATAGCGAAGTGAAAAAATAAGTCGGGAAAAAAGCATGAGAGTCCCAGGTCCCGTTGTCGCATCAGATCAAAAAGCGAGTCAGCAACTCTCGACCCTGCGGCGCTTTTTACGGTATCTCCGACCCTATCGGAAAGAAATTCCCATTGCCTTAACCTTAGTGGCGATTGGGGCTGCAACGCAATCCATTGGCCCCTTTTTGATTGGTTGGTCTATTGACAATCTGATTTCGCGGGGAAATCTGCGGGGATTGTTATTGATGTTGGGGGTATTGGGACTGATCTACATCCTCGGTGTTTGGGCAATTCGAGGACAGATTATGCGCGTCGGTTCTATCGTACAGCGCGTACTGGCTCAACTGCGGCAAGATATTTTTATTAAAATCCAGAGCCTTCCAATCAGCTTTTTCGATCGCAGCGAAGCGGGTGATTTGATGAGCCGCTTGCTGAATGATGTGAATACCGTGAATCAAGCGTTCGGACAGACGATTGCCCAAATGTTGGGCAACACGTTTAGCTTAATTGGCATTATTATTGCCATGCTCTCGATCGATCTGAAACTGGGCTTGCTGAGCAATTTAGCGGTGCCAGTGATGATTTTCACGACTGGCTTGTTTTCGCGCTGGGCAAGAGCAAGATTTCGCGTCACGCGGCAGACAATCGGCGATCTTTCCGCCAAGCTCGAAGAAGGTATCAGCAGTGTCCGAGAAGCACAAGCATTCAATCGCATCCAACTCAATATTGAAGAGTTTGATGTTGTCAACGCAGCCAATCGCGATGCGAACGTCCAAGCAGTGGCAATTACCGCTGCATTTTTGCCGTCGATTGATTTTCTCAACACATTAGCCACCGCCGCAGTGTTGGCGTATGGAGGCTATCTGGCGGTAACAGGAGCCGCAACTGTGGGGGTTGTGACTTCTTTTTTACTCTACGTTCAGCAGTTCTTTCGCCCTATCCAAATTCTCAGCCAATTTTATACGCAAGCTCAATCAGCGATGGCAGGTTTGGAGCGGATTTTTCTACTGTTAGATGAACCTTCGCAACTTAACGATGCACCGAATGCGACTGAGATGCCGCCTATTCAGGGTGAGGTGCGATTTGAAGCGGTGACATTTGGCTATACCCCTACTCAACTCGTACTCAAAGGGGTGAATCTGCACGCTCAACCGGGACAGATGATTGCATTGGTGGGACCAACTGGAGCGGGTAAAAGTACGATTATTAACTTAATTCTGCGCTTCTACGATGTGTCTGGCGGCGCAGTTAAAATTGATGGGATTGATGTGCGGAGCGTGACGCAGGCGAGTTTGCGCCGTCAAATTGGCATTGTTTTACAAGATAATATTTTGTTCAGCGGTACAGTTGCAGAAAATATTGCTTTCGGCTGTCCCCACGCTACGCAAGCCGACATTGAAGCAGCAGCGCAATTAGCCAATGTGCATGAATTTATCATTTCCTTGCCGCAAGGATACGCGACTCAATTGGGAGAACGGGGTGCGCCTCTGAGCCAAGGACAGCGCCAGCTGGTAAGTATTGCCCGTGCTGTATTAATTGACCCTCGAATTTTGATTCTGGATGAAGCTACCAGCAGTATTGATACTCGCACAGAAGCTCTGGTGCAGGATGCGATCGCGCGTCTACTCCAAAGTCGCACCAGCTTTGTGATTGCCCACCGCCTCAGTACAGTAACGCAAGCCGATCAAGTGTTAGTGATTCAGCAAGGACAAATTGTGGAACGAGGTACTCACGCAGAACTCATCGCTCAACAAGGTGTCTATGCCAATCTCTATGCACTTCAACTGGGTGCAAATTCTACTCAATAGGGTGGTGCAAGGATGCTGGTTAAAACTTAGCGCGATCGCACTCTGCTCAATTACCGCTGATAACCAAAGAACCTGCGGTGAAAGTCGATACTACACCATTTCCTCTAGTTCTTTGCCTTTGGTTTCTTTTATCAGCAGCAGAACGAAGAAAAAGGAAATCGCCGCAGCAGTCGCATACAAGCCATAGGCAAAGCCTAAACCCACATCTTTGAGAGGGGGAAAGGTAGTGGACACCGCAAAGTTAGCGATCCACTGAGCCGCAGCAGCGACGGATAGCGCTGCTCCACGAATCCGATTGTTAAACATCTCCCCTAGCATCACCCAAACGACGGGTCCCCAAGAGAAGCCAAAGCAGAAGACGTAGAGGTTAGCTGCTAGCAAGGCAATAATGCCAGAGTTTCCGGTTAAGCTGGGGTTCCCGGCGGCATCTAGGGGCGCACTGCCAAAGGTTGCCGCCAGCGTTCCCAGAGTCAGCGTCATGCCCAGAGAACCCAGAATCAGCAGAGGTTTGCGTCCAAACTTGTCCACAAAAGCGATCGCGACTAGCGTTGTCACAATATTGGTGATACTGGTAATCACCGTAATCCACAGCGAATCCTTCTCGGAAAAGCCTACCGCCTGCCACAGGACGCTGCTGTAATAGAAAATTACGTTAATTCCTACCAACTGTTGCAGAATAGATAACCCAATACCAACCCAGACTATCGTGAGTAAGCCATGCCTACCCATGAGATCGGACAGTTGAGGTTTGCGTTCCCGCAATACCGTCTGCCGAATCTCCTGTACTTTAGCCTCAACATCTCCACCCAAAACCTTTGCCAAAACGGAAGCCGCTTCTGCTTCCCGTCCTTGGGCAACCAAGTAGCGGGGTGACTCTGGAATCCTCAGTGCGCCTACTGCGTAGGCAATAGCAGCTGGGATTTCAGTCCAGAACATCCAACGCCAAGCAGATATCCCGAACCAGAAGGGCGCTTCGGCGGAACCAGCAGCAACCGCGATGAAGTAGTCACACAGCAAGGCGATGAAGATCCCGGTAACGATCGCAAGTTGCTGGAGAGAACCGAGTCGTCCGCGCAAGTGTGCAGGGGAGACTTCGGCAATGTAGGCGGGGGCGATAACGCTCGCAGCACCGACAGCCACTCCACCCACTAATCGCCAAACCATGAAATCCCAAATAGTAAAGGCAATACCGGAACCTACGGCGCTGATCAAAAACATAATAGCCGCGACGATCATCGTTTTTACCCGCCCATAGCGATCGGCGAGCTGTCCGGCAAAGAACGCTCCCACTGCTGAACCCAGTAGTGCCGAGGAAACGGCGAATCCCGTTGCCACACTACCCACTTGAAACTCTCTTCCTAAAGCGGCTACTGCACCATTAATTACGGCAGTATCAAAACCAAACAAAAAGCCACCAATGGCAGCCACCAGTGCCAACATCAGAACATACGATGTGCTGGCTTTCGGCATAACAGGTTTGTTGTGAATAGTCATTTGTTAATTCCTAAGTCAAACGCAAATGCAAAGCTAAATTGATTTCGATTTGCTCATCTACTCATCTATGCGATCATCTATGCGATATGCGAACTTTAAAACGCAAAGCCTGCCAAGCGATAGCCAGCAACCTATCGTGGTAGCTTGTTATCGCTTGGCAATCACCTTCAGTACGGTGCGCGATCGCTTATGTACTACAGCAATTTCTACTTTTATGAACTACGGAGATAATGACCGGATTTATCTTTGTAATTCTGCTTTGGTGGCTAGTCCGTGTTTAATGTGAGAACTGGGATAAACTGGGTTATCAGAAAAAGATAAATCTATTTCTCACCATAAGAACATTGTTTGACCCCACCCTCGTAGTAGCATCAATCTTTAGGCTTATAAGGGTGCCAGTGTAAGAAACTGTAAGATTTAGCGAATAAACTTAACATAACCCCCAGATTAGAGTAATTATGCCAAAATCCATGAGCCTTAGGTTGTAAATAGTATTTGAAATGCGCGATCGCAAGGAGAGTTATCGAGAAGCAACTTTACAGACTACACGACCTGTGAAAACTTATTCATGTACCGGATGCGCTCGCAAGTGTCACCGAATCAAATTTCTCTTCACCATCAGTCCGCTTGCCAGTACGTTTTGCGGTAACATTAAGCACTTCCTAGCTTTCTGATAGCTCGTTGATTTCAGTTTTACTTTATCCCTACTCACTCCTAAATGCGTTTGCTGGACTGAAGGGTGTTCCTCAACTTCACGCCAGTATACCAAGTTTAATTAATAACTTTTTTCTGTGAAGATTACGCGAAAATACGGTGAATATTGCGTAAAGCTACGCTTTCACTGACAAATATGGGATATTTTTTGTCTAACAGATACAAGTCTAAATCTATGGGAGGAGCCTTATGAAAATTAAAATTTTTACATTTAAACCATTCATCAAGCTACTGAACCTGTCGGCTTTAATCACTTTAAGTACCGCTGCCATTTTAGACCTTGGAGCTTCTGGAGCAGATGCTGCCTTATTAATTGGTAATACTAAAAGCAACAATGTAGTACGTTATGACGATAAGACAGGGAAGTTTTTGGGTGATTTTATTGCCGCTGGTAGTGGCGGCTTATCTAACCCAGATGATTTAGTGTTTGGTCCTGATGGAAATCTCTATATCAGCAGTGGTAGTAGTTCTACAGGACAGATATTACGCTACAACGGCAAGACAGGTGCATTCATCGATGTATTTGCTTCAGGGGGAAATCTAACTCGTCCCTATGGTATGGTATTTGGGCCTGATGGCTATCTTTATGTGAGTAGCTTTCTTACAGACACAATCCTGCGCTATAACGCTACGACAGGCGCATTTGTAGATGTATTCGCTTCAGGAAATGGCTTAGCTGGTGGTTTAAACGGCCCAAATGATTTGTTGTTTACACCTGATGGTAAGTTGCTCGTTTCTACTCAGGGTAGCGTTGCCATTCCTGGTGATGCTAACACAGATGGCATCATTTCACCTGGAGAGTTTGTTCCTGACTTTAGTCAGGGACTTCCCAGCCAAATATTGAGTTATGACATTAAAACCAAACAGTCTACTGTTCTAGTAGATTCAGCTACTCCACTTCCCAACAGTTTTAATTTCGTCAGTTTTTTGGGTTTAGCACTCAGCCCTAAGGGAGATTTGTTCACGACTGACTTTGCAAATGGACTTCGGGCTTATGATATTAATTCAGGTGCCTTAAAAGCAACTATTCCAACTGACTATACTTCACCCCCTGGAGGTTTTAGCAATAACTTTATTGGCAATCTGACTTTCATTGGAAATACTCTCTTTACGGTTGGTTTCGACTTCACCAAAAATGATTATGGAGCGATTCTACGTTATGACACTGTAACCGGGAATGCTCAACCTTCAGTAGGTAATCAAGGTGCAGTTTTTGTCTCAACTAACAGCAATCTTCAGCGTCCAATTGGCATTACATCGATTGCATCAGTACCAGAACCGACAGCTACGATAAGTTTGTTTGCATTTGGTACATTCTGCGCGGTATTTCTACGGAAGGCCAAGCGGAAAAACCACTGCTTGCACGCAGAAGATACAGTTATCAATTAACGAGATCGTAGCGCTCGTGAAGGTATTACAACTGATGTCTTCACGGGCGAATTCAAGGGAAATTAGCGATCGCCTTTATGGATGCTGTTGGGTTAAAAATGATTTTCACTTGCACCCAATGGCACTTCGTTTCGAGCATCTTTGAGCAATTTTGCAATTACAGATAGGTGTTGGGAAGTTAGCGATCGCTCCTACAGAAACTTACAGAAAATCACAGACAAGCACGATCGCTTTGTTTGTTCGGACTAGCACTCGTATCAATAATTGCAGATGGCTTTTAGGAATAAGCAAGGGCGCTGATGTCTACGTGCAGTCAAAATTAACTTACACCCGATCGCACTGTTAAAGAATGTTTGCGAGCGCTTGCCAATTAAAGATGGCTGTCATTCGGTAGCAGTATTGATTGTTCTTACAGCATACCCCAAAAAAAGCGAGCGTACCTTTTACAATAACGATCGCCCTTTGCTATTTCTACCTCTATTTAGAACGCTAGGCTTGTATAGCTCTTCGGAGAGATTCTGCTGCTTGCTCTTTACGAGCTTTTGCCATGTATTGAATCCAGCTTGCCTTTAAGTCGTGTCCTGACCACACATCAAATTTGTCATTCCCAGAAGCCAGTATCATTCGCTCAACACATTGCTCAATTGACATACCTTTAAACAACAAATGATAGAAAGTCACATAGGCAACTGCTGCATCACTCCAAGAGACTGAACTATTGTTACCAACTAAAGCCCGAAATGGATAATCTGCATCCTCATGCATTGCCATTAGACGACCAAAACTGCCAAAACAAGAGGACATACAGATTAAAAGCCCGCCTTCCATAAAATTCGTCAGAGGGATTAGCAGTTCCCGAAGCTCAGCCCACAAAAGAAAGGTATCGTTAGTCAGCGCAACTCCTACATTGTTGCCATGCATACTGAGGTGAAGTATCGGAGGTTGTCTAAAATGCTCCCATGCTTCTACGAGGCGTTTGTTTAGCGCTGTATCAAATGTTTCCTGAGTTGTAACTAGACTATACCAATGAGGTATTTCAGCAAGGCTTAGAACTTCACTAAGGGCACGTCCTTCTGTACGTCCATCGAGGAGATCGCGAGCAGATGGTGACTCAATTATGTATACAAATCCAGTCATAAAAACGTGGAACGCCTTCGATGTCTATTATGCCGCTTATATTGATTGAATACTCAACTTTACTACCTTTGATATTGGGTATGGGGTTATCGAACGAAGCCTCACCATGTTGAAAGCAAGGGAGGACAGAGCAAGTTGGGACAAAAACGATAGCTCCATCTGCCTCTGGGAAAGGATTTAGATGAAGGCGATCGCTAATAATGTTTGATAGAGCGTAGCCCGTAATTCTACTTAGGATACCCTGACGCTTCAGCTTTTCTAATACAAGAATTCAAGATTACTGATTAAATGATTCCTGTTAACAATCAATTTTTCAGTAGATATAAATACCTGTAAACTATTAATCGTTCATTTCATCACCAGGCTAAGCGATCGGATAGCTAACTTATCATTCAAACTTATGAAATTACATTTCATTCCTAGAGGTTGGTGGCGATCGCTCAAGTATCTCTTGTTAATGTTTCTGGCATCATTGACCGCAGTATTGCTGGCTGGCAACCCCATCTCTGCGATCGCGCAAAGCCCAATGCCAGAACCAGAAGCAATCGAGCAAAGCCCAATACCAGAAGCCACCCCTCAGAAACGTTTTCAGGAAATTCGCGGGGTTTGGATGACCAACAATGACACTAAAATCCTCAGAGATCGCCCCAAACTGCAAAATGCTGTAAGTCAACTGGCGCAGCTAAACTTCAACACCATCTATCCTGTAGTGTGGAATTCTGGCTATACGCTTTTCGAGAGTGCCATAGCAGAACGAAAAGGCATTCAATCTTCTGTCAGCAAAGGCTTACAGGGACAAGATATCATCGCTGACTTGATTTCCCAAGCCCATCGCCAAGGCTTGCTAGTGATTCCCTGGTTTGAGTTCGGTTTCATGGCTCCCCCGATATCGGAACTGACGTCAAAACATCCTAATTGGATTACGCAACGGCGCGATGGTAGCCAAACTTGGATTGGCGCTGCGGGTGAGGTTGTGTGGCTTAATCCCTTCCATCCAGAGGTGCAGCAGTTCATCACCGATCTTGTGCTGGAAGTCGTCACTAAATATGATGCCGATGGCATTCAGTTTGACGATCACACCAGTTTGCCCAATGAATTTGGCTACGATCGCTACACGCTTGCCTTGTACAAACAGGAAACCAAGAAAGATGCGCCTTCCAATCCCAAAGATCCTGCATGGGTGCGCTGGCGTGCAGATAAAATCACGGCATTCATGACACAACTCAACAAAGCTGTAAAAGAGAGAAAACCCAACGCAATTTTCTCTGTTGCCCCTAATCCCTACGTCACCGCTTACAATACTTATCTGCAAGATTGGCTGACTTGGGTGCGAAAAGATATCGTGGATGAGTTAATTGTGCAAGTTTATCGTCCCGATCTGCAAAGTTTTCTCGACCAGCTTACCCGCCCGGAAATTCAAGAAGTGCAACAAAAAATTCCAACCGGAGTTGGGGTTCTCACAGGCTTGAGAAAGAAGCCGGTTTCGATGCGACTGATTCAATCTAAAGTACGGGCAGCTCGCGATCGCGGTTTAGGTGTAACTTTCTTCTATTATGAAAGCCTTTGGGACAAGGCACCAGAACCTATCGCGGAACGGCAATCTAATTTTCAAAGTCTCTTCAACTTCCCGGCTTCCCGCTTTGCAATTAGATAACCTGGCAATCTTTTAAGCAAGCGCTCGCTTCGTTTGCGCCAAGGGCGATTGCCCCCAAGGGGCAGCGCGAAGCGATCGCACGCTTCGCCTCCATGCAGTCAAAACCCACCGATACGAGCGATCGCTTGCGTGAATGAAGCAAGTGATCGCTTTTTGTTCTCAACGTATCAATAAAGCTGATTACCTGACGGGGTTGTCACCCCGTCAGTGCTATGCCCCTACTAGTTTGACCATGATTCAGCCTTCCCTAAGTAAGACTAGCTATAAATTAGAGCCGTCCCTCTGGCAGAGGATCTAGATGAAGGCGATCGCTAATATTTGTAGTGGGTTGTGGAAAGTCTGGGTTAGCTGAAATAGCATTTTACTTACTTCTGCTGGGTTGAGTAGTTTGGAGACTTGAAGCTATGCGCTGGGAATTCGGTCGGAAAAGCAGCAACGTTGAGGACAGGCGCGGGGGTGGGGTTTCCGGTCCTGTGGTAGGGGGCGGGATTGGAACAATTGTTCTAGCGGTGATTGTTGCTCTCTTGGGGGGCGATCCGGGTGCGGTGTTGCAGCAAGGACAAGAACAAGTACCGAGCGATCGCACCTCTTCCCAGTCTCCTCAAACACAATCATCTGCTACGAACGATCGCATGGCTGATTTCGTTTCGGTTGTCTTGGCGGATACAGAAGATACATGGGGTACCCTGTTTCGCCAAAACGGAGAAACCTATGTCGAGCCTAAGTTAGTTCTCTTCTCAAATTCGGTACAGTCGGCTTGTGGTTCTGCCAGTGCGGCAGTCGGGCCGTTTTATTGCCCCGCCGATCAAAAAGTCTATATTGACTTAAGTTTTTATCAAGATTTGAAGTATAAGCTCAACGCGCCCGGAGACTTTGCCCAAGCGTATGTAATTGCTCACGAGGTTGGGCATCATGTGCAGAACTTAATGGGAATTTCTAGTAAAGTTCGTACATTACAGCGTCAAGCCGATCGGACAGAGGCAAATCAACTTTCAGTTAGGTTGGAGTTACAAGCAGACTGTTTTGCTGGCATCTGGGCGCATCATGCCAATCGTTCCCGGCAAATTCTGGAGGAAGGCGACGTTGAGGAAGCGCTGAATGCTGCTAGCAGTATTGGCGACGATCGCTTGCAGAGTCAGTCCAGAGGGCGTGTTGTCCCGGATTCTTTTACTCACGGTAGTTCAGCGCAGCGAGTCCGCTGGTTCAAGCGGGGGATTCAGACAGGCGAACCTGCACAATGCAATACCTTTGCAGCAGCAAATCCCTAGCAAAATATGGTGTTGGAAGTATAGTAGGAAGCGATCGCATTCTTGATGAAGCTAGAGCGATCGCTATCTTTATTCATGGTTGCGATCGCCTTTAGATTTCCGCTATTTAGAGCGGTAGTTTACACCTATAAGAAATCTTATACTGCAATGGGGCTATAGTTAATAGTTAGAGTGATAATTTTGTATGTAAAAGTAAGCTTTCAGACCATTTAAGTCCGCTAAGGGATATCAATGATTTTTGAATTGACAGCACAGCAAAAATCTCTGATTGCTGACTATCGAATGAAGTGGTATTCAATGGCAATCTCAACCCAGCCAGTTGATAAAACAAGAGCCTTTTCCGCAATTGAGGCAGTTTACCAGAAAATCTCAAACGCAGAAATACCTGACATCTACTATTTCGACAGTCCGCATAGTATAACTAACCTCAGCTTTATAAGCCATATTTATCCGGCCGCAAACTTGTCCAATCGACGTAAGCTGAACAACATCATTAGAAAATTTAAAAATCAATTAATCAAACATGGATTTTTTCGTGATTCTTTTCGTAGACATATTGTTTATCCGCTGATTGAAATTGTTGGAAAGCAGTTTGATATTGGGCTATGGAACAGTTTGCATAAACAATTTAGCTTCTGGTCCCCGCTCAATAGTTTGATACCTGGAAGCCTACGCGATAGTGAAAAATTATCTTTAATCTGGAAATCCGGTAAACCCAATCATCAAAGGCAAATAGAGCAATTTTGGCTATATTTGACACCGGGTTTGGTTTCACCAGACACAGAATGTAGTATTTGTGGATTGCTGGACTTCTGCACCTCTGAGTTAGGATGCTTTATAGAAGAAGACTTATGGCACACACTCAGAACCTACGTTTCTGAGTGTGGTTGGACATTTTTATTTCAAGATTTCTGTTTCACCTGTCAACGTCCACATAAAGTGCTGCTTGATGAGCAAAATCGACCTCATGCGGAGAATGAAGCAGCCATCGAATTTTTAGATGGTTTCAGTGTATTTGCCAAGAATGGTATGCTAGCTCTCAATTGCGACCAGTCTAACAATCCGCCTGCACCTGACGGAACGTGATTTGTCAATTTAAAGTGAAAAAATATCTGCCACCTTGACTCCACAACCCAAAAGAGCGGTTGCTATCTTTATTCATAGTTGCGATCGTGTAGCTGACAAGAGGCAATCGCGTCTTCACTTCCGCTTGCGATCGCAATGGGGTGATGCTCAAACGAACAGTTACCATAATATTGAAGAAGTATGCGCCGTCTACTTTGAAAGATTAGGTTCTACAACATTTGGGAAACTTTGAAAATTGCGCCGCACCCAGTCCATACCCACCTCATTATTGAGTTTAATTTTCTGAGGCGTATTCGGATAAATTTCACCCAAAATATCAGCATCTTGATCGACTACTATCTTGCCAAACTTGAGATATGTCCTGCCAAATAGCTTAAAGGCAGGGTGCTTGGCTTGACCAAATAGCAAAATGTAAGTCCTTGTGCGGTTCTCGGCTTCTGGGACAAAGATGTGACACTGGACTGCTTTACCTAATGGCATTTCACCATGAAAAATCACCAGAGATGGGAAGTAGTTTTCCAGGTGGGCTTTGATGGTTGTCGGGACTAGGAATAAATCGGGTTTTCTCAGCTTTTCTGCCAAGCTGTAAGGGGCGGTGGGCATATCATAAAACGCATGGGAATGATGCCCATTGTCAATAAATTGATGAAATTCCACATTGGTAACTCGGAATAATTCCCGGTGAGTGCCGTTTTGGTGATTATAGTCGTGCATATTCAGCAACATAGTCAGCAAATCGGTCTCTACACTTGTATCTGCGGTATTCCCGACAAAGTAGTAGGTATCTGCAATGTCATTCAGGACTGCGGGAATCGGCACTTTCGGCTCGTATCCGCCGTAAGACCAGATGAAATCTCCTTGAATTGTTAACTCTAAAGGTTTCAGTTGAGGCAAAGTTTTCTTTTCCGATCCCGGCAAAACGGTGCATCCTTCTGAATCAAATGACAAGGCATGAAACGGACAGACGACCGTACTCGTACCATCAATGTGTGCTTCGCACCATCCTTCTGACAACATTGCTCCCATGTGAGGACAGGCATTAGGCAGGGCATGGATTGCTCCAGCAGCGTCTTTCCACATCACATAATCATTACCATACAGACAAATTTTCCGAGGTTGATTCGCTACCAACATCGACTTGTGCGCCAACAACCAAGGCGCACCGAAAAGCATAGACTGCATAATGTTCTCCAGTAGAGATAAAATTGTGAATAATTCGTCGTGTTTTTAGGATATGACAGAATATTCACATTCGTCAAGAAGTCTGCGCCGTCAACCCAAACAGCAGCGAGGTAAAGAACGGGTCGAAAAAATCTTGGATGCAGCAGCGGCAGTGTTTGACGAGGTGGGCTATGAAGCGGCAACCACCCATCTGATTGCAGCCAAAGCGGGGACAGCGATTGGGTCTTTGTATCAGTTTTTTCCCGATAAAGCTGCCATTTTTAAGGCGATGGAATTGCGCCATACCGAGCGGGTTAAGGCCTTGTGGTCAAGCGCAGATACACCAGAGATGGTTCGATTACCACTCCGACAGATGATTCATGGATTGGTCAGCGCGATCGCAGAGATGTTTGAACAGCCTGTGTCACGGGTGGTGTTTGTGCAGTTTTTTATATCCCGCGAGATTTTCCAGTCGATCGATGAAAGCATGACCCAGGAAGCAATTGACTTTATGGCTGGTCTCTTAAAGCAAAGAAATTCGGCATTAAGTAAGGCGCAATGTAGTCTATTGGCAGAGGTTTGCGTCCACAGCAGTAATGCTGTCATTCTGTCGGCACTTCGCAACCCAGATCAACAGCATCGTCAACAGTTGGTGCAGCAGATTGAGGACTTATTGGTGTCATATTTAGAGCCGTATGTAGGGGACGGTCGGTCGGAAAATGTAATGAAAGTAATGAAGTGTCCGCATTGTCAATCGGAGCAGTTATCTAAAAACGGGTATCGAAGGGGGAAGCAGTGCTATCTCTGTAAGGAATGCGGGAAACAGTTTGTGGAGAATTCCCAGCGTTTTTGACTCCCCGTTCGCTAGCAGTATCAGTCTTCATTACGCCACACACCAAGATAGTGATCGCTATCTTTATTCATCATTGCGAATCGCCACTAATCCCAAAATTCCTCATCGTTTCGGGTCTTTGGATGGCTTAGGGTAGGCTGATGCGTGATGAATGCATCAATATGGGCGATCGCACTAACAGACACCTACTATTAAAAGCAACCTACGGCAAAATAAGAGGGAGGTTAACACGGTCGCGGCTATGTCTAAAAGCAAAAAGCACAATCTCAAATGGCTCAAAGAAACCCTAGAGCTAAAAGAAGACCACAACTGGAAATCAAAGTCAGGAACTCGGATCTTCGTAGCAGGACGAGGAGCCTTGCGCTTCGATGTCCCTGAAGATTGGCATTTTGAACCGGATGAGAAGTCATTCCGGTTTTTAGACAAAAAGCCACCCAACGATGATGCTCGCTTAGAAGCTTCCTTTAATTTACTGCCGCCTGGAAACTGGAAAGATTTTCCCTTGGTTCCGTTATTAAAGAAGGTAGTTAAAGATGATGAACGTCAGCCGATCGAGCAAGGGGAAATTATTCAACTCAAGCGTCAAACCGCCCGCATTGTTTGGACTCAATTCAAATTTATTGACCCAGAAGAACACCGCGAAGCTTATTCCCGAATCTGTATTGGGCTAGGTTCTGGTGTTCAGTGTCTAATTACTTTTGACTACTGGGTGGACGATGCAGAGCGCTTAATCCCCGTGTGGGATACGGTTATGGAATCGTTAGTTCTAGGACTTTATATCCGCGATCCTCGAACCGGACTCGCATTACCCGACTAGAGTTACTTCCTCTAGAAGATTCTGAGCGCAGGCGAACTTGGAATGCAATAGTCCCAGGATTTCATTCTGAGAGCTTTGTGCAAGACCTTTGCGGTTAGACAGCAACCCTAACTTGTTGACGGATGGGAATCTGAATCGCAAACTCGCTTCCCTCACCAAGAGTGGAGAAGCATTCTAATTTACCACCATGTTTTTCCGTAATAATTTGATAGCTGATGGACATCCCCATCCCTGTCCCCTTCCCAATCGGTTTAGTTGTGAAGAAGGGATTGAATATCCGTTGCTGAATGTCTTTGGGAATACCAACTCCATTATCCGCGATCGCGATTTGCACCCATTGCGAATCAATCACTGAAGTGGAGATAGTGATTTGATCGGGATGGTCTTTTTTCTCCTGATAGGTGCAATTGGCTTTGGTTTCTTCGAGTGCATCAATCGCGTTTACTACGATATTCATTAAGACTTGGTTGAGTTGTCCCGGATAACACTCCACAAGGGGCAGTTTTCCATAGTCTCGAATCACTGCGATCGCTGGGCGATCTGGTTTTGCTTTTAGGCGATGTTGCAAGATCAGCAGCGTACTTTCAATTCCTTCATGGATATCCACTTCTTTCATGTCCGCTTCATCCAATCGAGAGAACGTCCTTAGCGATTTAACAATTTCTCGTATGCGTTCAGTCCCCAATTTCATGGATGAGAGCAACTTCAACATATCTTGGTTGAGAAACTCTAAATCTATCTCATCAATTCTGGCTTGAATTCCAGGCGTGGGAAGGGGATATTCTTGCTGGTAAAGCTGCACTAACTCTAGAAGATTCTGAGCATATTCATCGACAAAGGTGACATTGCCATGAATAAAGTTAACCGGATTATTAATTTCATGGGCTACTCCCGCAACTAATTGTCCCAGACTGGACATCTTTTCTGTTTGGATCACTTGTGCTTGAGTGCGCCGCAAATCAACCAGGGTTTGTGAGAGTTCTGCGGTTCTGGCTTCAACTCGATTTTCCAATTCGGCGTTCGTCTGCGCGAGTTCGTTAAAGGAATCTTGTAACTGAGACGCCATGTGGTTAAAGGATTGTGCCACCGCATCTAACTCTTTGATGTTGGTCGTTTCCACCGTTTGGTCTAACTGTCCAGTCGCGATCGCTTCGGATGCTTGGCTCAACTTTAAGATCGGACGAGTAATCCAGCGTGATGTATAGATTCCTAAAATCGTTGCTACTGCCAATGCTCCCAGACACAGGAGGATAGTTGTGCGAGTGTTGGCATTAATTTGGGAATTGAAATCAGATTCCGGCACGGTGACAACCACCAGCCAGTCTAACCCAAAGCGATCGCGCCAGGGCGTAACTTGAATAAACTGACGCTGTCCGTTGAACGTCACCTCAAGTTCTTGAGTATTTTGAAGGGTTGTGAAATTATTAAATTGTTTTTTTAATTTTTCTGCTACAGCGCGAATCAACGGATCTGGGGTTTCTAGCGTACTCAGGCGTTTTGTTTCACCATTGACTTTGTGTACAACTGGTTGAGTGCTGGAACTGCCAATCAGCAAGCCATCGCGTTCCATGATAAACACTTGTCCGGAAGGGCTAACTTTCAGGTTGCGTAGAAATTCACTCACATTTGTTAGCAGCAAATCTACCATCAAAAGGCTGCGTAACTTGCCCTTCTGGTCATAAATGGGATATCTAGCAGGAACTGCAACATAGTAATTAAGACCAATATCCGAAGTGCCGCTTTGGCTTTTTATTGCCTTGCCTGCTTCAGTAATCTCTACCGTGTTTTCAAATGCGTAGGTATAGATAGCAGCCCAGGCTGGCTTACCTTTTTTGATAATGTCTTTCACTCCGGGTGGCAATAAAGGATCAGCCTGATAACTCTGCACAAGGCTTTTCCGGTTTCCCCGTTGATCGGCGGTGTAATCCGATGCTGCACCGTTTCCAGGGAGATTTTCATAAACCAGGAGATTCACGCCATTAACCCAACGCCCAGCGCCTGATTCGGCACCATTCGGTAGAGCATAGCCAATATAGCTAAGTGTTTCAAATGCTCTAGCTTGACTCCAGAAATACTGCTCGCTTGTTCTGGGGTCATTCAGATTCAATCGTCCAGAAGCGATCGCATCTGCATTGATTTGGTTCAACTGCTGTGGCAGTGCCAAATAAGTATCCAAGTGTTCGTCAACCTGCTGACTGGCTTTGTCAATCAGTTGACTGGCTAGGTCATTGACTGCTTTCTGCCCGTTGATAAATGAGAGATAGCCAACTAACCCTACCGCGGCAAATATTTGTAATACAAAGGGAACGATAAGAATCAGACGCAAGGGAAACTGTTGCGTAGACTTAGCAGGACGAGCTGTTTTGATATTCAAGGGGGTCGCTCAGCAGAAAGTTTCAAGTACGTAGACAAAGGTATTGAATCTTACCTTATAGTTCCCGAATCTACTTTAGAAATATCATTTGAGCTTAAGTTTCAGTAGAAAGGCTTAAATGAGAGCGATCGCAGCTTAAGCCTTTAGGGCAATTGCGTGGTTTCGTTTCAGTCGGCGATTAAGTAGCCTCGCTTGCGGTCGGTATAGTTAGGCGATCGCACTCACCTTAGATGAAATTGAAACTATTTAAACCCACTGCACTGGATCTAGTTGATAGTAGCGTTGCAGTTGTTCGTAAAGTGCCGGATGCTTCTTCAGTAATTGGTGGGGTTTTTCAAAGAATGTCTCAGTCGCTACGGCAAAAAATTCTGCGGGATTCGTTGCACCGTAGCTATTCATTACTGTCTTTGCGCCTCGTTGAATATCATTGCAGAGTTGTTGATATTCTTCCGTCATCACTTTTGCCCAAAGGTCATAGTCTGAGTCTCGCTGCAAAATAGGAACACCCTCAGCTTTACCATCTTCTTGATCCAACTGATGAGCAAATTCATGAAGCACAACGTTATGTCCATCCCGCCAATTGGAAGTATCTTGTTTCACCTGTTCCCAAGACAGTACCAGTTGGTCATTTGTCCACGATTCTCCCAGTCTAGCTACACGCCTTTCTTCAACAATATAATTTCCGGTGTAAGCGGTTTCATTAACAAAATATGTGCTAGGGTAAACCAGAATTGAACGAAGTTTAGGAAAGTAGGTTTCTCGCTGGTTGAGTAGGAGTAAGCAGGCAACAGCCGCAATAATTACCTTCATTTCTTCTGTTACCTCTAATCCTCCACAACCAATAAATTGTTTCTCTGCTAAAAACACTTGAATGTGTCCCTGAAGCCGTTTTCGTTCAGCGGGAGAAAGAAAAAGGTAAATTGGAAGATTATTCTCAACAATTGCATTCCATAGGGGTAAAAAAGGACGCTGTTGCAGGCGGTTCCGTCGTCGTTTAACTAGGACCGGATTGACTAAAATCCCAGTGATAATCAGTCCAACGATCAGAAAAACAATAATTGTTTCAACCATCGACTTTTAAGACTTTTATGATTTCTGATTTACAAATAAGCTTGTGGATGAAATATCTCTGAATTACATTATAGGATTACGCCTTTGTTGCCTGCCTGAAAAACAGAGCGATCGCTCTCATGGTGGACGACTGACCATGAGAGCGATCGCGGATTCGGCTCCTTGCTCATTCAGCAGTTAGCAAATCTCGTCCAGATCGACCCACTTGTCATAGGATGAATCGTAACCAATGTAATGAATAAAGTATTGCTGGCCTTGGATCTTCTCAATTGTTGCAGAATACCAATCTTCTTCTTCATCATCCCAACCTTTTACCTTTTGACCCACCGTATATCCGTTGTCATCGGATGAGCCACTATTGGGAATACGAATGTCATCTTCGTCAATCCACTCATCATGGGATGAACCGTAACCGATGTAATGAACAAAGCATTGGTTATCTTTGATTTTCTGAAGCGTTGCTTGATACCAATCCTCTTCCTCACTATCCCAGACTTCTACTGTTTGACCTACTGCATACTGATAGGTATCTGATATTACAGTAGAGGAAACATCTTGATGGAGCTTTGGCTCCTCTTCCATAACTTCCTCTTTTACCAAAGTATGAGCTTTGAAAATTAGATTGCGAGCCACACTTTGAACTCCTGTATGCTCGTAGTAATTGGTTGTTTGATCCAAAAAAGCTGCGACAAAGTCTAAGTTATCATCAGCAATCTGGATAAAATTACCCAAACTATTAGAAATAGATTGCGGCGTGACGCCTGTCTTAGATACTAAATTCTGCATCCAGCCTTGCACAGAGTTGAAACCCTGAGTGAGAAAACCAAGTTTATCAGAGGGATTATTTCCTGGTAGAAAATTCTGGACGGCTAAAAAAACCGGATTTTGAGCTAATACGCCAGTATCAGCGCCACTAATCACTCCCTGAATTTTGCTGAGAAAGTCAGGACCCAATGGCAGAATTCCATCTATACAAACTAAAGCCATCATCCGCGTTAGGGATGCATCTTTATAGTTGTTAGCGAGAGAATTAGAAAATTCTTGTGGATTCGGTTGGGGAATGCCATTCAGTTTACAGAAGGCGATAATTTCGATAGCGATTTTTAGAACAAGGTCAATACTTTGAGTTACGTCTGCTTTGGGAGTGATGTTGCCCAAAAAAGAGAGAAAGCTTATTTTTTCACTAACTTTATTAGCTAAAGCCGCTGCTGCCATCGCTGTGTCTGCTTTATCAATTGTTTGATAAAGTTTGATTGCGGTCTGATAGCCTTGTTGAGGATCGTGATATAAAGCAACAGCGCGATCGCGGATTTTTTGAATTACCTTGGCATCAGTTTCTCCAGTAATACTACGGATACTATTATCAAACCCTACTAAGTTATTCCACTGACTTGGCACTACATAGTCAAGAGCCTTTAAAACTTTAACCGTGATATTATCAGTTGGTAGCTCATCAACCAACTGAATAATTGATTTTTCCATACGTTGCTTCCTTGAAAACTAAGGTTTTTTTTGAATTGTACTCGATAAAATTTTGAGCCTTGGATTTATTTATATTTCATAACTCTTTTGGAGCAATTAACTTTTAGAGGCAAAGCAAGCCTATAATTAATAGCTATGAAAGAATATTTATAAAATTATTGTTCAATATTCTTGGAAATCGAAACAGATTTTTTGCTTGATCAAAAGCAGTCTGTGTTTGATGAAAATAAGAGGGCATGGGAAGTGATTATTCCCATGCCCTCTTGATGCTATGTACTTGCTAGGTAAACTCTTTTCGAGCTACATTTTCTTACAAAGCAATCGCAATGCTCCCGTTAAAACTGTGGTTGTTGACGGCGTTGACGCCATTGCTGGCGCAATTGCTCAAGTTGTTGTTTTTGCTCAGCAGTCAACACTGCTTCCATTTGGCTCTTGCTACTCTGGCGAACCGCTTTAAGTCTTGTTTTTTGGTCTTCAGTCAGGTTTAGATT
Source organism: Coleofasciculus sp. FACHB-1120 (assembly GCF_014698845.1). NCBI lineage: Bacteria > Bacillati > Cyanobacteriota > Cyanophyceae > Coleofasciculales > Coleofasciculaceae > Coleofasciculus > Coleofasciculus sp. FACHB-1120. The sequence goes on from NZ_JACJTV010000006.1 coordinate 28,204, forward strand.
CGGTCTTTGCCGTTGCTCTTTAGCAAGGCGCATTTGTTCCTTTTGCTCTGCGGTGAAAATAGCATCCATTTGCTGCCGCGTAGACTCTTTAATTTGCTGCATTTGGGCTTTTTGAGCATCAGTCAAATTCAGCTGGTTATACTTCATTCCTGCGCCACCAGCGCGACCAGGACCAGCAAAGGCAACATTGGTGAAAGCGGGAATCATTGGGGAAGCGGCAAGCATCAACGCGATCGCTCCTGGCAAGAAGAACAAAGGTTTCATCTTCATAAGTGTGAGAATTCCAGGTTGTTAGTGTGCAGCAACAACGCATTTGATTGTTGTATTACCTTAGACCTGGCAAGAGTAAAGATGGTTCAGTCTTGGTTAAAACTCATCGTGTCCTGCACTACATATCTCAGATATATCGCCTACAGCCTTTACTAGGCAATAAGATGGGAGGTTGAGTGTTCACTTATGAAAAGCGATCGCGTAGCGTACCAAAGGCGATCGCACTTCTACATACAGCCAAAATTAATGTGAGCGATCGCTATAACTGAGAAAGCAACTTGTCGTAGTCTGTATGCGTACCAATCTAAAACCACACAACACCATTCTCGTTTCTCACGCCGACAGGACGATAACTTTTACTAACACGAGCAAAATCTAGACGAAGTGTGGGATGAACTTGCTTGAAGCAAAGACAAGGCTTCATCTTCAAGCTCTTCAAGGATAAATGCTGCAATCGCATCTTGTTGTGTTTCAGGAAGCTGCATGACTCTTGCGATCGCCTGTTGAAGTACCTTGGTTATAGTCGTTGCATTGTTGCAGAAAATACTATAAGACCATTATTTTATTGCTGTCTCTTAATCGATGCTTTGATTTCTTCCCAAATCAGTACATTGCCAGGATTCGTTTCATAGTCATTGATCCGAGCATCAAGTTCCTGGTTTTGTGGTGCTGTCAAATCAGGGTAAGCTTGCTCGGCTGCAATACTGTCCCAGATTGCTTGCACAAGAAGAATTCTATCTTCAATGCTCAGGGCTGCAATTTCATTTAACCTAGCTGTGATGTCCATGCTGAGCAACTTAAATGAAAGAGTTGGCAGTATACCTCAAAGATAGCGGACAGGGTTTTGTCTATGATGCGATCGCCCTTCGGGTAGTGGTAAAGTGCGATCGCTGTTTTACCCGATCATCTCCACTGTATGCGGATGGTTGTGTTGGTAGTGAATAATGATAGCTGGGTTTGCTTCGTAAACTCAATTTACTGCGCTGGGGCGAGTTCACTATTGCTAGAGGAGTCTAGCAATAGGTATTTGGATAGTTAAAGCATAAAATCCTTAAAAAATCCATCATAATTAATTTTACAGTTTTCGAGGTAAAAGATAAATTCTCGATGCCATGAAGTGTCCCAGCCATTCTGATCACACAGTTCAAGCAAGTCATCTTCATTCGTTATATTATTCGCTGTGATAATTCCATGCGTAGTCTTATTAACAACAAGTCCATTCCAGATAAACAAGGCATATTCAGGATAAATATCCTTAGAACGAATATGAGAAAACTCAGCGTATTTTCTAAGAGTTTCACCTGTTAATTCATCACAAACAATTTTATAGTCTTTTATTCGTTTGTTTTTGAGCTTAGATAGTGCTTTATCCAAGTCTCGACGTAATAATCCATAAATTTTCTCTACTTGAGGTGCCCTACGCAGAGCTGTTAACATCTCCCAAGAAACTTCTCTATAAGCTCGATGGTAATCATCTCGTGATAACGGCATTTTATGTTGAAGGCTAGCTGCAAGAGCTACTGCGTTAACATATTCGCGTTTTTCAATCTCTACCTTAAAGTGATCGGGTAGCAAAATAACCCATTTACTAGCAGAGGCCTTATCCGTTCTCAGCACTGAATGTACACGTTCCGAATCTAGCCATATTTTACCGTCATTTATATTGATTCTAATCCCTTTTATCCATGCATTCTCGATCTCAGCCAAGGTGCGTGGATTTAACTTTGTCTCAATCCATCCAATAGTTTTACCGTTTATACAGATACTTTCGCGTGTAACCTTAAGGCTATCGAGTGAGTGATAATATTCTGAGGGAACTAAATTACTCTGATCGGTGTAATCTTGACTCATAGTTCTATTAAGCTCTTAACAGTAATAAATTTCCATAAAAACTCTCAATTCCTCTATTTATTACGTTGCCCAAATTTCTCTGCGTGCTTCTCTAGATCATTTTTGATTTTTTCTAAATTCTGCCACGCTACATCGGCTCCCCGTATTTTGTTGCAGTCAGGATGAATCATTTTTGATAACGCTCTAAACCATCGCTTGATTAATCCTAAATCTTTCCAGTGTTGCTCTGTTATGCCTAACATATCCATTCGCTGAGCGCCCTGAAGGCGAATAAGAGCATATATTAAGCGATGCTGTTCTGACGAAAAAAACAGGGCATCTTCATGAAGAGGTTGACGAGTTGATATAACACCAGAATTAGTGTTTTCATCGCCACCATGTTCTTTCTTATGGCTACTCCCAAAAACAATCTGAATTTTTTTAAGAATCTTAAAAAATTCGCTGTATCCATTAGCTCTAATTTTGATGTCTAAGTCTTCTGAAAGTTTTTGCTTTATAGCTTGAAAGGAACCAAGTACGTCTTTGAGTTTGCGAAGTTCATCCTCTGATGATATGTTTGCCCATTCAATACTCAATTCTGAGACGTGATCTGATGAAGACATTTGCATCCCAATGCGACTTGCAAAACGGTTATATTTTGCATTTTTATAATCAAACTGGTACTCCGGCAAAAGTTCATCTTCAGATTTTGAAGGTTGATCAAAAGGCGTTTTGTTCATAATCTTCACGCTCTCTGCGAGTGACGAGACGGGCACTAATGATACGGATTGCATTTGGACGTTCAGTATAGCTGACTAGCAGCAATTGATTGTTCCGAGAGTGACCAATGATAATTTCCCGATGCTCATCTACTGAATGTTTCTCATCATCAAAGATTAGGGCAAGTGGATTGTCAAAAACTGTCTTTGCTTCTTCAAAGCTCACACCATGCTTCTTGCAGTTGATCGCTGCCTTGGTTTCGTCCCATTCAAACTCCATACCCAGATTGTAATGTTCTACATATTTATTCCATGCTTTTGCAGTCTAAGGCTGTCTGTATTGTAATTATGGTAAAGCCAGTGAAGTAAAATTGTCTTCCATCCGCCATCTGCAACCCCCTTCACCCCATGCTTTGCGACTACCTGGTACAAATCCTGACGGCTCGTGTCTACGATGTCGCCCAAGAAACGCCCCTCGAATACGCCCCAAACCTCTCCACACGACTGAATAACAAACTTCTGCTCAAGCGGGAGGATATGCAATCAGTGTTTTCCTTCAAGCTGCGGGGTGCTTATAACAAAATGGCGCACCTGTCGCCGGATATGCTGGCACAGGGTGTGATTGCTGCATCCGCCGGGAACCATGCCCAAGGCGTCGCCCTAGCTGCACGTCAGTTGGGAACGCGATCGCTTATCGTCATGCCTGTCACCACGCCGCAAGTCAAGGTAGATGCCGTTAAAGCGCGAGGGGGAGAAGTTGTATTGCATGGCGATACCTACGACGATGCTTATGCTTTTGCCCGTCAGATGGAAGCCGAAAAAGGCTTAACTTTTATTCACCCCTTTGACGATCCGCACGTAATTGCCGGACAGGGGACAATTGGGATGGAAATTCTGCGGCAATGTCAGCAACCCATTCATGCTATTTTTGTGGCGATTGGGGGAGGGGGATTGATTTCTGGGATTGCGGCGTATGTGAAACGGTTACGTCCCGATATTAAGATTATTGGCGTTGAACCCGTCGATGCCGATGCGATGCATCAATCCTTGAAAGCCGGGAAACGGGTGCGCTTGTCGAATGTGGGTTTATTTGCCGATGGGGTTGCAGTGCGGGAAGTCGGGGAAGAAACCTTCCGGCTGTGTCAAGAGTATGTCGATGAAATCATTCTGGTGGGTACAGATGACACTTGTGCTGCAATTAAAGATGTATTTGAGGATACGCGATCGATTCTAGAACCAGCGGGTGCATTAGCGATCGCAGGTGCGAAAGCCTACGCCGAACGGGAGCAAATCGAAGGACAAACGCTAGTTGCTGTTGCCTGCGGTGCTAACATGAACTTCGATCGCCTCCGCTTTGTCGCAGAACGCGCCGAGTTTGGCGAACGCCGCGAAGCCATTTATGCTGTTACAATTCCCGAACAACCGGGCAGTCTCCGTAAGTTTTGCGAATGTCTTGGCAGACGCAATCTTACTGAATTTAGCTATCGCATTGCCGATGAAAAAGAAGCTCAGATTTTTGTCGGCGTGCAAATTCAAAACCGTGCTGATGCTGCAAAGATGGCAGAAAGTTTTGAAGCTTGCGGGTTCAAAACCCTTGACTTAACCGATGACGAACTGACCAAATTGCACTTACGTCACATGGTTGGCGGACGTTCTCCCCTCGCTTGCGATGAATTGCTTTATCGCTTCGAGTTTCCCGAACGTCCCGGCGCATTAATGAAGTTTGTCGGTTCTATGAGTCCCAACTGGAATATTAGTATGTTCCACTATCGCAACAATGGCGCAGACTACGGGCGAATTGTCGTAGGGATGCAAGTGCCTCCCCGCGAGATGGAAGAGTGGCAGGCATTTCTTGATACCCTCGGCTATCGCTATTGGGATGAAAGCAAGAATCCCGCCTACAAGCTGTTTTTGGGACAGGAAAATTGTATCCCGCTCTCGCCCTATCGCTAATACAACAGGACTTACGCACCAACCAATTACAGATACTCCACGTAAGTCCTGTATGTTTCATACCAAGTTTCAATTAACTCTAGGGTACTCTAGGAACTATTGAAGTTTAAATCCTTTAGCTGCTAATTGCTTGCGAAGACTTTGAATAATTACAGAATCAAGAGTATTTTTACTTCCACTATCACTAACTTGGCGCTGTTTTTCAACATATTCACTACGTTTTTGATATAAGTCGCGGATCGTTTTTTGAATTGTCTCTCTTTCGGCTTTCTTAGTTACTACATATTCTTGCTTTTGAGCTAAAGTCATCCCTTGCATAGCTTTCGGCAAAGCATTATTTGGTAATTTCTCAAGGCTAACGATTCCCTTATCGAGAGCATCAATCAAATCCCAAGAAGCATTGTTGTAATAGGCAGAAGCTTTGGAGTTACCGCGCATCGCCAAATTCATGCCGGAGTTACTATCTTCAATCGTCTGACGTTGTTGTCCGACTTCTCCTTCTGCACCATAGGGAATGTAAGTTTGATTGAGCTTATCATTCCAAGTAGCTATTTTCTCATCGTAAGGAGACTTAATAAATTCAGTTTTTTCGTCTTGATTAATATTGAAGTGGCTACCTTGTGCTAAATCAGCTCCTGAAGCCCAAAGTTGTCGCTCCCGATCTTCTGATAAACCACAGTAGATAGTATTCACTAAAGTGTTTCCCTTAGCAGCGAGATCGACCGATTCCCTCCAAACTATCGGGCCTTGATCGAAGGATTCATTACCCGCAATAAAAATAACCCGAAAATCTTCTTTATTTTTACTCCAGTTTAATTCTTTTACAGCTGAGCGGATTACCCAGCCAGCATATTCTTGACCGCCGTTGGTTTGGATACTAAATAACTTTTCTGAAACTAAATCTAATTCTGGAGTAAATCCAGTTAAAAGTCTGACATAACCTTCTTCGGAGGGTAAACTATCATTCCCATAATGGTATAAAGCAACTTCTAATTCTGGGACTTCGCCATCTTTGGTTACTTTAGTTAAAGAGTTGACGATTTGCCAAAGTTGAGTACGAGTTTGATCTATGAGTCCATCCATGCTATTACTAGAATCTAAAAGGATGGCAATTTGAATTTTAGCTTTAGCAAAAGCTTTAGTGGGAAAACACAAAATGCTCAAGGTTAGGGCTGTAGCGAATAAAATTCGAGTTAGTTTCTGCATAGTTTTTCTAATTTCCTTGTAAACGAGTATTTTCTGCTAATCTCAGCTAAATTTAGCCGATTGCTATCTTCGTTGCAGAAAATGTAACAATAAGTACACGCAGAATCCAACGCTCAAACCCTTCTATTAGGAACTCAGAGAATCGGGGCATGAACTTCACACAGCTGAATCGAGTTTTGACACTCTGGATATACATCCCTGACGGTCTAAGCTAATTAATCGATGTTCCAGAGATTAGGTTGCGATCTCCGATAGTGCCGTTCATCCAGCCAGAGCGTTACTTTTTGCTCGTCGTTGAAGCGGATAGTGCGATCGCTCGCCGGATTGTAAACTCGCTAGGATTTGTTGCCAAAGCGATCGCGCAAGCGGTTGTAAAACCTTTATGTACTTTATGTACAAAATACTTTTCGGTTAACGATCGCGCTTCCACCCCCTACCCCCTATACTGACGAGCAGAAAGATTGCAAGATTGGGTAAATACAAGGATAAGAAAAATTCTATGGAACCGAATGCAGAAGCGGATTCACTCAAGCGAGTGTTTGGATTGCCGACGCTGGTGATTTATGGGGTTGGTGATATTCTCGGTGCCGGAATATATGCAGTGGTTGGAAAAATTGCCGGACTTTCCGGCTCTTTGGTTTGGGTTTCTTTCCTGGTATCCATGACTGTTGCTGCACTTACCGCTTTAAGCTATGCGGAACTTGGCAACCGAATTCCGCATAGCGGAGGAGTCGCCAGTTTCATCCACAGAGCGTTTCGCAAGGATTGGCTGTCAATCTTGGTAGGCTGGTTGATGTTTTGTACCTGCCTAGTTTCGATGGCGACTCTCTCAAAAGCGTTTGCAGGCTATCTCAACGCTTTTGCTCCAGCGATTCCATATTGGTTGATTATCCTGGCGCTATTTGCGGGTCTTGCATTTGTCAATTTTAGGGGAATGCAGGAGTCCTCAGCCTTAAATATTTTTTGCACATCTCTTGAAGTTTCAGGTCTTCTGATTGTTATATTTGTCGCCACTCTTTTCCTTATCGGGAACCCAGCAGGCGCGGCGAATCCGGTTCCCGTTCCCGTCCCCAACGCATCATCGACTGGTTGGATAGCGGTCGTTCAGGGAGCCGCACTCGCCTTCTACGCCTTCATTGGATTTGAGGATATTGTCAATGTTTCCGAGGAAGTAAAAAATCCCCAGCGCAATGTTCCGAGAGCGATTCTGCTTTCCCTAGGAATTGCAGGTGTCGTTTATGTTCTCGTCTCCTGGCTTGCCGTTCAGGTACTCAGTTCGGCGGAACTTGCCGCCTCGAACGCTCCTCTTCTCGATGTCGTTCAGCGATCGCAGCCAAATTTTCCAGCAGTCGTCTTTTCACTCATCGCCTTATTCGCCGTTCTAAATACTGCTTTGCTGAATTTTGTCACGGCATCGCGTCTGCTTTACGGAATGTCCCGCGAAGGATTGCTTCCAGCTTGGTTAGGAAAATTACATCCACGCCGAGCAACTCCCTATCGAACGCTGCTTGTCATTCTGCCGCTCGTCATTTTTCTCGCGCTGGCATTTCCGCTTGCATTCTTGGCTGGAACAACCTCAACATTGATTCTGGCAATGTTCTCTCTTGTCAACATATCATTGCTAGTCATCAAACGCCGAGAACCTCGAACCGAAGGGTTTCAGGTTCCTTCTGCGATTCCGGCTTTAGCGCTGTTCTCCAACCTGTTTCTCATTGCTTTCGCCGAGCCAAAAAGTAACATTGCGGCGTTAGTGTTTACAGGTTTAGGAATTCTGATAATTTTAATTCGCAATGCTCTTAGCAAACGATTGCCAAGCTCCTAACTTTATCTGCCATACAGCAGGTGTCAGCCACGAGCAGGCGAGCGCCACTCTCGAATTGGCAAAGAAAATGCTGGCTGACAGGACAAGCGATCGCCCTCTGACTGTCTAACTACTACAACGTTGCTTTCCTTGTTTCTGTTACATTCGTACTAATAATCAAGCTTAAGACGAAGCATGACCTGCAAGGAGATGCAAACATGACTGAAACAGCCGAAAAACTTAAGATTGAGCTTTCCCGGCTCTCCATGCAGGATCGTGCAGAGCTTGCCTACTTCTTAATCCATTCCCTGGATGAAGATGTAGATGATGATGCGGAAATTCTCTGGGCCGCTGAGTTGGAGCGAAGAATGCAGGGAATTACCAACGGCACTGCTTCGAGTGAACCATCTAGTAAGGTGTTTGCGGAGTTGCGAGAGAAGTATTCGTGAAACCGTTAATTATTCATAGTGAAGCCAGAGCCGAGCTAGATAGTGCGATCGCCTACTATGAAGAGCGCAAGGTAGGGTTTGGTCTTGACTTCCTAACTGAAGTAGAGCAAGAGCTTGGCAAAATCCAGCAAAATCCAAATCTGGGAGCGCTGTACAAAGTTTCGGGGTTGCGTCGTTATGTCATGCAGCGTTTTCCCTTTCTCATTTTCTATGCAGAGTTGGAGGAGTTCATCTGGATTGTTGCAATAGCGCACGGTAAGCGCAGACCAGACTATTGGAGAAGGCGACAAATAAAGTGACACCGCGAACCAGCTGACAAATCGTTAGTTAGTCTAGTTCAATACGGCTTTACTAAACTCAGTTAATAGACACGCCTACTGCACGAGCAGATCGCTTCATCCAACCCTAGCACTCGGAAGCATCTTCACTCACAGCCGTTATTCCCTGGTTGCTAGCTGACAGGATAAGCGATCACTTCTATCCAGGTGAACCTGACGGATGAAATGATGGAATAATAGGTTATTGTGGTGGGAAAAATATGTTGATTACACCATTAGCAGAGTTACAACTATCACATCGAAATAGTCTTCTTGTAGCAACACCTGACGGACAGCGAATCGTAGTTGCTTCACAAAGTAAAGTTTTAGTGCTTGATGAAAATCTAATGACTTTATTTGAATATGATATCGGATATCCAATTGATAATTTAACAATTAGTCCTAACGGTCAAATGCTGGCAATTACAAATGAAGAAGGTCAGCTTTTAGTTATTCAAATTGATGGGAAGGTTCTGTTTGAAGAAATACATCCAACTGGATCGAAAATGTACTGTAATGGATGTTTATTTTCAAACGATGGTACTCAGCTTTGGAATATTGTTGAAGTTGAAAATTACCAAGTCCAAGTCCAGTACCGTGAAACCGAAAAATGGAACGTTTTAAAAAGTACCGTTTTACAAAGTGGTGATTCATTTAGTTATTTTTCCTTCATTCCTCACCCAGAAAACAAAGTTTTAGCTGCCTGGGAAGCAGCAGGTCAAGATGGATCGTGGGTACACTGGATATGGGAAGATAAGGGAGAAATTAAAGTTCTTGAAATTCCAGAACTTGAAAATAAAATCCCTCCTGAGTTTCATCCCGCTGGAGGCGAGTTTTTAGTTGTTGACAACTTATCTGATTTGCGTTGCTATCGTTTTCCTGATTGTCACTTGATGGGAACTGCGACATTAGAGCTGGAGGAAGATTATTTTCAATATTATATGTGTTACCTGTCTGACGAACGAGCCATCATCAAATCAGAGAATGGTAGACTTCTTATTGTTAATTTAGATAGCCTGAAAGTTATTGATGAGGTAATATTGACAGGTTATGAACCTCGTCCAACTAACGAACTTTTCCCCAGCCTAGCTGACGAAAAAACTCTTTGCGGCAACCTTTCTTCATTCAAGCGTGTGGGGAAAAATCGGATTGTATCGATACACAACAATTTTTATGGAAAACAGCAAAGTACCTTACTAATTTGGGGAGATAATCTACTCTTTGGAGAATGTTCTCAACCCTCTCCAATGGCTCCGTATACAGCACAGTTAATTCAAAGTATAACGAATGCGAATGTTCAGGAGAGTAAAGGGAAAACGGAGTAGCGATCGCTCTATTGCTAACAACTCCTAGATTGGAGAAGTGGCAATAATGGCAATAGAAGCGATCGCCAGATCCTAAATCAACGTGACTTTTCCAGTATCAAGATCGTAACGACCTCCGACAATTTTGAGCTTTTCATCCAGCAATCGTTCCGAAACGATCGTTGAATTTTGCTTCAATTTCTCAATTTGATACCGAACATTGGCAATCACAGCATTATCAACCGGATCGCCCGATTCATCTTTTGCTTTAGCGATCGCAGCTTCTTCAAGCGGGATGTTGCGCTGCTGCAAATCCTCAGCCGTCAATTCAACAAAGCAGCGAGTATTCGTTAAACGGGGTACAGCCATGTATAAGCGTTTCGCATCTTTTAAAGCACGCGATCGCACCGGAATTTGCGGTGAATCCGGATTGCACTTAATTAATTTTGCTTGTTGCCAAATTGGTAAATCTGCTAACTGTTCAGCTGCTTTTTGGGAACCGACAAAGTTAGGAATGTGACCTTGCGGATCTCCGATGGCTACCCCCTGCTGCTTCAGCAAAGACCAAATATCAGCCCTCAGATTGTCCTTATCGGCATGATAACCACTCCAAGTTGTCTTGATGTTATTTGGCATCAGCGATCGCTAATTTGTTATGTTAACAAGTCCTTGTGGAAGATAGACTGGGATAGCAACCGACTCAGCTTGGCTCATCCCGAAACTTGCAATATCAACGCTAACATTTATCAAGCCACTTTTTGCTAACCCACTTTGATACAGGACATACTCAATGGCTACCAGAGAAGAAATCCTCCTAAACTTTGATCCTAGCGGTATTGGTGTCGATAACGGTAATCTCTTAGGACTTCCATTTGATTACGACTCTGCCAATATTATTGTGTTTGGCATTCCCTGGGAAGTGACTGTTTCCTATGGCTCCGGCACAGCTTTTGGACCAAATGCAGTTTTAGAATCCTCTCGTCAACTGGATTTGTATGACTTTGACAATCCAGAAGGCTGGAAAAAAGGTATTTTCATGGTAGAAATTCCCAAAGGTATTCAGCAGAAAAACGAGGTTTTGAGGCAGGATGCGGCTCGAATTATTGAGCATATGGAACAAGGGAAGCGTGTCGAAGACGATCCCGACCTCACGCAAGTCTTAAAAACGGTTAATCAAGAGTGTGAAGCTGTCAATCAATGCCTGTTTGAACAGGCTCAAGCTGCTATAAAACAGGGTAAAAAAGTTGCAGCAATCGGAGGAGATCACAGCGTACCTCTGGGAGCTATTCAGGCATTGGCAGAAAGTTACCCGGAATTCGGAATTTTACACATTGATGCTCACGCGGATTTACGCGATGCTTACGAGGGTTTCGAGTTTTCTCATGCCTCAATTATGTTTAATGCGCTGAAACTGCCCGAAATATCGAAGTTAGTTCAAGTGGGTATTCGCGATATTTCTCAAGATGAAGTTAATCTGATTCAACAGTCAGGAGGGCGAGTTTCTGCTTACTACGATCCTCAGTTAAAACAAAAGCTTTATGCTGGAATTTCCTGGTTGGAAATTTGCAAACAAATCGTTGCAGAATTACCACAGAATGTTTACATCAGTTTCGATGTCGATGGATTAGACCCCAAACTGTGCCCGAATACAGGAACTCCGGTTCCTGGAGGTCTAGAACTAGAGCAAACCTTTTTCTTGTTCCGCGAAGTTGTCAATAGCGGCAGACAGATTATTGGGTTTGATGTATGCGAAGTGGGGAATAGTGAGTGGGATGGTAACGTTGGGGCTAGAGCAGTTTATAAGCTCTGCAATCTGATGACATTATCAGAGCAAAACCTTTCCTAGCGATTGAGAAAATTCTAACAATAAGTGATGCTGGCACAAACTCTATCTTAAAAGATGCGATCGCTCTTTTTGTAAGCGCGATCGCCCTAACCCTGTAGCCCTTCGTGCTGCCTGTCGGCAAAGTCTGCATATTTGGATAGGCAGTTCGCCCCTACCTATCTATTGCAACCATAATTCAGCAGAGACAGTAGGGGCGATATTTATCTAGTATCACCGTCAGCAGAGCGAATGTTCGCGGCAATGGCATCAGCGTTGACGGAAATTGAGATGCCTGTTGTACGCAATCCTAAATCAACGTGACTTTTCCCGTATCAAGATCGTAACGACCTCCAACAATTTTGAGTTTGTCATCCAGCAATCGTTCGGAAACGATCGTTGAATTTTGCTTCAATTTCTCAATTTGATACCGGACATTTGCAATCACAGCATTATCAACCGGATCGCCCGATTCATCTTTTGTCTTAGCGATCGCAGGTTTAATCGCTTTGACAAAAGAATTCATGCTTCCAGGGAGACGTTCCCCCTGGACTGCGGCGGTGACAGCACCACAGCGTTCGTGACCTAAAACCATAATCACAGGAGTGCTGAGGATAGCTACAGCATATTCCAGACTGCCAAGCACCTCCGGAGTCACGATATTTCCGGCAACCCGGATATCAAATAAATCTCCGAGTCCTTCGTCAAACAAAATTTCCCCAGACACCCGCGAATCCGCGCAGGTTAGCAGAGTTGCAAACGGGTGTTGTGCTTGGGCAATTTCTTTAATGCGTGCCTCTGTTTGATCGGGATGATTAGCCTTGTGTTGCACAAACCGTTGATTGCCCTCCATCAAACGTTTTAGGGCGGCATCAGGGCTGGGAGGATCAACGGTCGCTGCGATCGCTCGATTTGCTTGCACGCCCCAAAATGCACTTCCTGTCACAGCAGCCATCAGCGCTATTCCGCCAGTTCCCGTTAAGTTCAAGAAATTGCGTCGCCCCATCAACCCATTGTTTTCATTCATCGCTTTTGAAGAAGTAAAAGTTGCAGAATAAACGATTCAAAGTTTAAAGCTGAAGCTAGACTTTACTTTTGTTTTTTAGTTTCTTCAGATTTCACAAAAGGCAAAATTAGCCGCCCTACAACGAAGCAACGCATCTCGTCGAGCGAATTTCCATCGCATCAGAAATGTAACAGCTGCCTCCAAACTTGTTGAGAATTGGTCGAATGATTTCCACCGCACCTTTAAGCTTTTCTGGCGCACAAAACGCGATGACATAGACATTATCCAGCATCGTCATGTCTAAATCCTCAGAACCGCCTCTAAGCCCTTGTCCGGCAACATTTCGGATGACTAGGTGCCCCGTTACACCTGATTTTTTCAAGCTGTCTAAAATTTTGCCAAGTTCAACTGAATTTGCGATGATTTCTATTCGTTTAACTGAATGCATGATGTTATCTCCAAAGCATCTCAATGCCGTACAGATATAAAGGAATTCCCACAATGATGTTGAAAGGAAACGTTACAGCTAGCGCGGTAGAAACGTACAAGCTAGGGTTCGCTTCAGGAACCGTTAAACGCATAGCGGCGGGAACAGCAATATAAGAAGCACTTGCACAAAGCACCGCAAATAAAAGTGCGTCTCCCTTCGGCATTCCGATAAATTTTGCAATGAAAAGGCCAATACCTGCATTGAGGATTGGGATTAGTATTGCAAAAGAAATGAGAAAAACGCCCGTTTTTTGCAAGTCCTTAATTCTTCTAGCCGCAACCAACCCCATGTCGAGCAAAAAGAAGGTCAGGATACCGTAGAACAATCCCTGAGTAAAGGGTTCCAAAGTGTGCCAACCGCGTTCTCCAGTTAGGACTCCGATTATCAGGCTACCAACCAGCAGAAATACGGAGCTATTCAGGAAGGCTTCTTGCAGCACTTCTGACCAAGAAAAATCTCGATCCCCCTGGTTGGCTGTGAATAGATTGACCAGAATCAGCCCGACGATGATAGCCGGAGATTCCATAAGCGCTAGGGCTGCAACCATATAACCATCATAATCAATCCCCAACTCGGTCAAAAAAGCCCCTGCCGTGATAAAAGTTACGGCACTGATGGAGCCATAAGTCGCAGCGATCGCTGCGGCATCATAGGTATCTAGCCTCAGCTTCAGGATAAAAAAGGTATAGATCGGGACAGCACACGCCATCACTATGGCTGCCAGCATGGTCAATAGGACTTCCTGGGTCAAGCCGCTTTTGATGAGTTCTACGCCTCCCTTAAAGCCAATAGAAAATAGCAGATAAAGTGACAGTAACTTGGGGAAAGGAGCCGGAATTTCAAGATCCGATTTAACAAAAACTGCCAGCATACCTAGAAAGAAGAATAGGATTGGTGGATTCAGGATATTAGAAACGATCAGGCTTGTATCCATATCTACTCCCCATCCTGGATAACCAAGAATTTGAAAAAGGTTTTAATCATGACTGAAGTGACACAGTGGTTCTACGCATCAGATGTTGCGTAGAACCACTGTATGGCAATTGAGCCGCTAAAAAGATATAGGAAATTTTTATACCAAGTATAAATAAAACCTTTCTAACTACCGAAATCAGCCGGGAGCTGGGTTTGACAAGAAATGAAGTCGCTACTGCAACAACAGCGCCGATTATGGGCGAATTGTAGTGAGAATCGCAGTACCTCTCCAGGAAATGGAGGAGTGGATGCCATTTCGCGATACGTTTAGGCTTAGCGATGAGGATGACAGCCGAATTCAGGAATCTGTTTTTGGGCTAGAGCGATCGCTCGTATACCCATGACGACCGAGACCTATTAAGAATTATCAACTCTGATAGGTAAAGCGCTTCATCCAGCCGTTTAGTGCAGTGACGTGTTAAATCTCATCGTCAGAAAGCAAAACTGACATAATTTTACCCTGCGACATACACCCTAAAGCCATCAGAGAATTGCCTTCTTGGTTTCTTTTTTGCATGAAGCCTTTCCTCTTCATCAAGTAACAGTTTGATTGACCAACGCTAGTTTTTAGAATACATTACCAAAAGTATCCCAATTAAAAGGACTTATTGACCAGACATATATGCATCGACTGAAGTGGTAGAAATCGGACTGTAGTGGTTAAAAATAATCCTTGAGCAGTTTTTTTCGCTTACCCCAAAGCTATTGGCAGATGATGTGGCTTCAAAATGATGTTTGCAGTTGGTTTACAGATAACGTAATTTTATTTGCAGCTATTGGGGTTTAGACTAACCTTTTATTTGCAATTTAATGTAGTTTCAATTATGTTTTAAAAGGCGGATTAAAGCGTTTGGGTTTGCAGTTTGCTACAATTACATCTTTTTGCTGCTTTTCCAAACTATTTACAATCTTTGGTAATTTAACCTTGTTTCCTACTTGACCGGGTGTACAGATGCATTACAACTTCTGTTGCTTGCTGCTCGAACCTGCTTGAACCCGCTCAAACCCACATCTTAGAAACTTTCCCTTACCTCCACTCATGCAGAGAATCAAGAACGATGTCTAATCAAGCTTCTGACCGCCTTCAGCAAAATGTTGAAAGAATTATGCATCTGTGGGAGAAGCGGGCGCGTGATGAAGTCAAAGCATCAATGCATCAGGTTTCTCTTGTCTTACAAAATTCGCTACCTCTGTACTTAAACCAACTGGTAGATGAACTCTCAAACAGAATTGACAGGACACCTGCCCGAATCGCATCCGACGAGGTAGAAAGCACGCGAATTGGCAAGAAGCATGGGCATGAGCGGGCGGGCTATGCTGACTACTCCATGAGTCAACTCATTTTCGAGTACCACATTCTTCGTCAAGTCATCTTTCAAGTTTTAGAGGAAGAAGCGCCTTTAGACGTGAGGGAACGAGACATCATTATCGGCTCCATTGAGCAAGCCGTTAATGACGCTGCTACTCAGTTCTCCGAGACGCTGCGAGATATTCAGGAGCTATTTATGGTGACGCTAACTCACGACCTCAGAGGCCCCCTGAATGTTGTAAAAATGGGAACTCAACTGACTCTGCGTCGGCTGGAGCGAGGAGATACCCACGTGGATGTAGCGGTGAGGATGATCAATGCGGTCAATCGGCTGGATTCGATGATTCAAAATCTGCTCGATGCAAGTCGGCTGCGGACAGGGCAGAGCTTAAAGATTGAATTTGAAGAATGCGATTTAGAGAGCCTGGTGCAGGAGGTAGTGGAGGATTTGAGCTTCGCTTATGGAGAGCGATTTGTTGTGGTTTGTGATTCTGCTATCAGGAGTTATTGCAGTCGTAAAGAAATACGGCGGGTGATTGAAAATTTAGCAATTAACGCTGTGAAATATGGTGCGTCTGGCACGCCGATTACACTCACGCTTCAGCAAACTGAAATGCAGATCAGCCTTACTATCCATAATGAAGGAGATCCGATTGACCGAGACGCTCAATCAATCCTATTTCAACAATTTCGTCGAACTATCTCTGCTGAGGAGCAAACGGGATGGGGATTAGGATTATTTTTGGTAAAGAGTATTACTGAAGCCCATCAAGGGACGATTGAGGTTGAAAGCGCTGAAGGCAAGGGAACAAGCTTTATCATCAAGTTACCCAAAGTTCCCGATCAGGTGGCATAGTGGCTAAGGTTCTTTGCTGATTTTGGTGAAAAGAAGGACGTTTGCCAATTTCTGTAACCTGGATTCTAGGCTAAAAACCTTTCCAGAAAATTGCCCGTATACATGACACTCCTCAACAGCGATCGCACTTGACATCTTGCCGCAAGCAGTCGCTGGAATTGCTTCGGTTTCGGCAAGCGCGATCGCTATGCACTGTTATATAGTTTGCGATGTCCAGGTAGGACCCTCGCAACGTGGGCCATCTGCCGTCCAAATCAATTTATCTAAGCACATCCGCCGCGCCGACCTGCCCGTATCCCAAGCATGGTAAGCGATGTAATCAGTTTTACCATCCGGCCCGACAACGATTGAGTTATGACCAGGACCGAGAACCCGATCGACAACAGTTTTCAAGACGCGGGGTCCGGCTTCATTCCCTGCATCCGAGTAGGGACCCATGACGCTATCTGCAACGCCATAATCAACGCCGTAGTTTTCCGTTTCCCAGCGCCCACCGCTGTAAAAGCAGTAGTAGCGATCGCCATGTTTGCGGACACTGGGACCTTCTAAGGTATGCCAATCATAGCGATCGCCATACATCAAACGGTTTGCCAAAAACCGCTGCCAGTCAGAGCGGGCACGTAAAACAACTTTCCCCTCGCCAGCCAGTTTTGTCATCCCTATCAATCGGTCTACCATCAGCGCTGTTCCAGCCCTTACCCCACCTTCTGTATCCAAGAAATCGCGGGCGTAGAACAGATACCATTGCCCATCGTCATCCCGAAAGGCATGAGGATCGATGGCGAAAGGACACGATTCAGGGTCTATGAGGGGTTCACCGATGTCTTGATAAGGCCCCAACGGGCGATCGCTCGTTGCAACCCGTAACTGATGCCGCTTGTCTTCGTGTCCTACGGAGTAGTAGAGATAGAACTTGCGATCGCAATAAGCAACTTCGGGTGCCCAATAGTTATCTCCCAGAGCAGCATCTGGGCGCAGCAGTGCATTACCCGCAAACTCCCAGTTTGCAAAGTCCTCAGAGCGCAAGAGGGGAAAGACGCGCTGTTTGCCGATTTCGTCCACCTCTCCCTCTGCTTCTGCTGCACCCGTGCCGATTGCGTAATATACTCCCTCGTGTTCCCAAACAAACGGATCGGCAAAATAGCCGTTGTACACCGGATTAGTGTAGGTGCGCTTGCTAGAGAATTCTTCAGGCGTCGGCTCAAATTGAGACATTAGCGTCCTAATACTTGAAATTCACGTAGGTTTCAACTTTGTTCTCTGGCAACTGCTCCACCACCTGGCACCGCAGCAATTCCCTTATTTCCTCTGGCAGACTTTCATAATAGTCTCGTTGCACAGTCAAGTCCACTTTCGCGGTATGCAGCCAATGCATCACATAGCCCATCACAACCATCGGTCTGGGAGTGTTTGTCCGGTTCGGTGAGCCTCGATGTAGCGCCAACGGCGAGCGAATCATCACATCACCCGGCTGCATATAAAAAGACTCCATCGGAATTTCCCCAGCAGCGACCTTCACTAACCCTTCCTCACGAGGCAAGATATGAGTTCCCCGCGCCATTTGAAACGGCCCATTGTCCGCCGTTACTTCTACCAGCGGAAAGTTAACCGCTAGCGCGTAGAGTGGCGTTACTATCTGATCTGAGAAAAGTGGGCGAAAGTCCCGGTGAATTTCTTGGTAATCCGAACCCTGTACTGGAATATCAGCCCCCAATTGCACCATCTTATATTCTTGGTAGAATACGCGATTGAGAATCCCCAAAATTACTGGATTCGCAAACACATCTACATTGGCAAAGGGAGCAACCCAAGGGAAGGTTAGATAGAAGCGGGCTTGTTCGCGAGGTGCCAGACCACCCGGTTGATTTTGGCGCTTTTGGAATAATTCATTAAAAGCATCTCCCCACTCTTCGATCAATCCTCTGTCAAATAGACCCCGGATTACACAAATTCCATCTCGATTGAGTTCTTCAGCAAAGCGATTTAGGTCAGTCGTCGTAAATTTAGCTGTATCTGTAGTTTGAATCATGTTGCTGTTCCTGCTCCAATTCAGGGCGTTAGAGTTGAAGTAAAATCTATCTTTACAAGAGCAAAGTGTTTCAGGAAGCGGGTTGGCTGCTCCCAAAACCTTCCGTGTAATTACTGCTTAACCAGGTGTTCAATCGTTCACTAAGTTCCACGTTTCGCGCTTATGGAATCTCCTGAACTTTGTAGATGAAACTGTGACCGAGTTGCTTAATCAGCAGGTAAAGAATGAAGCTGTACAACCTTCACTCATCCTGCAACCGTTGAATCATTAACGACTATCGTCCAATCGTCATTTCCATATCCACAAGCCTTAGCGACCTAGCTTCTCGAAGTTCCATCTTCGGCTAAAACTAATTCCTCATTACATAAAGAAAAACGTAGCGTCATCTACTAATTACTATTATTCCCCGCGATAGATGCGAAATAGCAATCGTTACCTGAAATCTTAAAAAAACTTTGAGTTAGCTGTGCAAGTTGAGCAACACTATTTTTATCTCGATGAAGACTGGCGATGAATAGTAAATGCTTTCAGCACGCTACGCGATCGCGGGCTTCCAGTGCAGCGTGGTGTTAAAGCGCGATCGCTATTGGCTTTTTGGCTGGCGATCGCGTAGCTTGGACTGCTAACGGCTTAACTCACAGCAGCAGATATCGCAGAATTTACAAAAGGGGGTTTTCTCTGTCTGGAGCAATGAAGTGTTAGCTTGCTCATACGTTTAGCTACAATACAGTACATATGTATTCTCTGTACATGTAGTTAACTGCTTCTGTGCCTAAGAAGATTAGTCATTCCGATATTATCGGACAACAAGGTATCAACATTATTGAAGAGATCGTCCTTGAAATGGGCTTTCTCTGGTATCCGTCTGGGGGTGTAGAAGCAGGTATCGATGGTGTCATTGAAATCCGCGATTCTGAAACTGGCGAGGTTACAAACTGCATTATTCAGGTTCAAAGCAAAGCTAGGCAAAAGACTCAACTTCAGGCAGAAACTGAAACTAGCTTCGAGTATCGATGCGACGAGAGAGATATTGACTACTGGCTGCAAGGCAATGCTCCGGTCATTTTAATTATTATTAAAATCTCTACCAAAGAAGCTTTCTGGGTTTCTACCAAAGACTATTTCCGCGACCTCAAGCGACGGCAATCCAAAAAGGTTCTTTTTGATAAAGTACGTGACCGCTTTGATGTGGGTGCCAGATTATCCTTAATGCATCTGGCTATCCCTCGAAATTCAGGACTGTATCTGGCACCACGTCCAAAGCAAGAGAAGCTGTACTCCAATTTGTTACGAGTTTCGCGGCTTGCAGAACATCTCTACACGGCTTACACCATTACAGAGGATGAATCTAAGGCATATTCAATACTCCAGAAGATTGGTCGAGATTTAGGACAAGAGTGGTTGTTGAAAGAAAATTTTGTGCTGAGTTTTCATAACCTACGTGAACCACCTTGGACAGAGATTTGCGATCCAGGAACTATCGAGGAACATGACGTAGAAGAATGGTCTTTATCAAGCAGGCTTGAACGGCAGCAGGAATTTGTATGGTTACTGAACAAGGCACTTCGAGAAAAAGTCAAAATTGATTTATCGTTCGACCCAAAGAAAAAGTGTTACTACTTTAAGCCAACTGCTGATAAATCAGCACGTCAATACGATTACCGAAGTCTTGCAAAGAAAACTCATCGAGATGTTTTTCAGCGCTACTTAAAGAAAAACTCTGAGGAAGTTGCTTACTATCGGCACTCCGCTTTTCAAGGGCAATTTCTACGAATCGAGTCTAATTGGTTTCTCGAAATTACACCAACATACTTCTTTAGTAGAGACGGCTATACAAGAGACAAATTTGAACAGGAAAAGCTCTCAGGAATCAAACGTCTTGAGAAAAATTCTGCTGTGTTTGGTCAACTTGTAATGTGGGCTGAGTATTTAAGTACGCCTGCCCAAGGTGAATTATTCACTCCTATTTACCAATTTCTAGAGTTTGATCGGTTAGAAGAGTTTGAAATCGACGTTGGTATCAATGACTCTATTTGGCTAGGGACTGAGGATAAAGAAACTACTGAAATCCTCGAAGATAATCTGAATGATTTACCTTTGTTTCGATTAAAAAATGAAAATTGAATTTTTACAAGAACCTGAACTAGAGTTTGGCAATGGCGGACGGCATATTGACATTCGTTTTGGAATGATGCATTATAAACCGCTAGATTATGATAGCACTTCTGCTCCTAAGGAAATTAAAGCGGGGATCATTGGCTCTTCGGAAACGATCGAAAGATTAGCCGCTTGGCTGGAAAAATGTAAGCAGGGAATTGAGGCAAAGAAAAGCAATCAACAATATCTTTTTCCTGACTTTCCAGGCTTTGGGGAAGAAGATAACCTACCTACTGGTATTAGCTTGGATGACAGAAGAAATGTAACCATTTCAAAGAAGGATATTGAAACTCTTCTAGAAAACAAAGACCCCAATACATTCCTTCGAGAATCAGTTAAGTTCTTTATTGAAGAGTTACGATACATCGATGAAAAAAACAAGCCCAGATGTTTTAATCTGTGCATTACCTGAAGCTTTACTAGAACGAATATTTATCGATGAAGAATACAATGAGAATCCCAGCCAGCAATCTTCTAATCACAATAGTCAATCAGAAGTAGATTTAGATTTCCATGACTTGCTTAAGGCAAAAGCAATGGTATTGCGGAAGCCAACACAAATTATTTTACCAGAAACTTACAACGCGGGTAAGAAGCTAAAAGCAAGCCCTCGAAAGCAGAAAGCTCATTCTATTCAGGATGAAGCAACTCGTGCTTGGAATCTTTATACCGCACTTTACTACAAAGCTTTAGGAACTCCGTGGCGATTGGTACGAGATGCGCGGGATTTAACCACCTGTTATATCGGTATCAGTTTCTACAAAACTCTCGATCGCTCCAAGGTCTATACCAGCACTGCTCAAATTTTTAATGAGAGGGGGGAGGGGGTTATTTTACGTGGAGGTCAAGCAGAACAGACAAAAGACGACCGCCAACCTTACCTTCCAGCAGCGGATGCGGCTGAGTTGCTTTCTAATGCTTTAGCTCTATACCGTCGAGAGCATCATAACCTACCTGCAAGAGTTGTATTGCACAAGAGTTCTCGATTTATTCCAGAGGAGTTAGAAGGCTTTCAAGATGCGCTGGACAAACATGATATTAATTCCGCAGAATTTATTAGTTTTGATCGCATAAGTGGAACCCGTTTGTTTCGGTATGGCAAATACCCACCGTTGCGGGGAACGTTACTAACTTTGGATGATCGCACTCATGTTTTGTACACAAGGGGCAGTATCGATTTTTTCTCAACCTACCCAGGAATGTATGTGCCCCGTCCTCTCAAGTTCCGGTGTGAGAGTGTAGAGGGAACACCAAAAGCTCTAGCTCAAGAGATTTTGGCACTGACTAAGATGAATTGGAACAATACGCAGTTTGATCGTGGAGAACCAATTACTATCCGGGCAGCACGTCAGGTTGGCAGCATTTTGAAATATTTGGGAAAGAACGATTCGCTTGAAACGCACTATCGCTTCTACATGTGAGGTGAATGCCGCTTGGATTACTGAACCAACGTTCTAGCTACTAACGGTGGAGTGGTTAGGGACAATAACGGTATAAGAAGTCGAATCGAGACAGGTTTGGAACAATGGTGCAATTAAAGGTGTGGCAGTGGGTGGTGTTGGCAACGCCGATCGCAACGATCGTTGGTTTCTTGCTGATATCGGCAGGGTTGCAGATTCACGAGTGGCGGATTAATTGGATCTGGGCTGTATTTACCCTGGTATTCGTGGGTTGGCGTTGGTTGCTGGTGAAGTGGACTCGACCCGCGATCGCGCAAATAGAATCTGTTATGGCGGAGGTCAGCGCCGAACTAGAATCTGGTGCAGGCGACACGGTAGGGCTACCAGCAGGAAATAATGCCGTAAATCAAGCAGAAGTCGCCTATCAAGAAATCCTAAAAGCAGCACAGAGCGATCGCCCGATTTGGGAAGACTGGCAAACTTTTTGGCAGCGATGCCAGGATCTGGTCAGTGCGATCGCTCATGTCTATAATCCGGAAGTGAAGTATCCCCTACTGAACATTTACGTTCCTCAAGCTTTCGGACTGATTCGGGGAACGGTCAACGATCTAGATCGATGGATACAACAGTTATCTCCTGCCCTCGCTCAAGTCACGATTGGGCAAGCCTACGAGGCATACGGAGTTTACCGCAAGCTGGAGCCATCGGCTCGGAAACTTGGGCAAGTCTGGAACTGGGCGCAGTGGCTTTTAAATCCGGCGGTGGCGGTGGCAAGAGTAGCCAGCAAGCGTTCCAGCAACCAGGCAACTCAGGAACTACTGGGGAATTTGAGCCAGATGTTGCGGGAAGCGGCTCTTAGGAACTTATGTCGGCAAGCGATCGCTCTCTATGGAGGAACGACTACACTGCCAAAGTCAGAATCCTCAGCTTCCACACCGACGCTACCCAAGGCAAAGACGCAAACCCTCCGAGACATCCTGGCGCAAGCAGAACCCGTCGCAGCGGTTGAGCAAAAACCCGTCAATATTCTACTGGTGGGACGAACCGGATCTGGAAAAAGCAGCTTGATTAATACACTATTTCAAGCAGATCGAGCCGCCGTGGATGTGTTGCCCAGCACTGATAAGATTCAGAATTACCGCTGGCAGAGCCAATTGGGGGAAACCCTGACGCTTTGGGATACTCCGGGTTACGAACAAGTGAACCGGGCGGATTTACGAGAGCTTGTGCTGGATTATGCCACCAATGCAGATTTGCTGCTCTTAGTGACTCCAGCCCTCGATCCGGCACTACAAATGGATGTAGACTTTCTCAAAGATATGAAGGCGGAAGTGGCAGACTTGAGCGCGATCGCCATTGTCACTCAAGTGGATCGTCTGCGTCCCATCCGCGAGTGGGAACCTCCCTACAACTGGCAAGCAGGCGATCGCCCAAAGGAAAAGGCGATTCGGGAAGCGACCGAGTATCGGGCGAAGCTTCTGGGGAATTTCTGCAATCTGGTTCTACCTGTCGTCACAGGTGACACAAAAACGGGTCGAACTGCGTGGGGAGTGGACGCACTCTCATTGGCACTCGTGGATGCGATCGCGCCTACCAAGCAACTCCGCCTTGCCCGTTTTTTGCGGAATTTGGATGCCCGCACTGTCGCTGCTGCCAAAATCATTGACCGCTACACCTTTCAGATGACAACAACACAGGGACTGGCTGCACTACTCAAAAGTCCTGTTCTCCAGTTCATTGCGACACTGACAACCGGACGCCCAAATCTAGCATATGTGCTGGCAGACCAAATTCCCGTGGAACAATTGCCAGTTGTCATTGGCAAACTTCAGATGGCGTATGATTTGTTCTCCCTCTTGAATCCGGGCGAAAACCCGATAAACTTTGACTTGCTATCCCTTTGGCCTCTGCTGTTGGAAAACCCCGCTTCACCAGAACGCAACGCCTGGGCATTTGGTCACGCTTTAGTGGAATATTGGACTCAAAATCTGACAGTTGAACAATTCCGGGAACGGTTTGAGTTCTATCTCAAGCAAATTTGAGCCGATGCCTTTTTATCTGAATCCAAGCTTCTTAGGGAATTTTAAGCAGGCTATCAGACTTAATTCAGTGCAATCGCGCATCCTAGAGATAGAGCCAAATAAACTTTCTCAAGGTTGAACTGGCTGGTTTACACCGACAACTGAATGATGCAGCATGAAAAAACGTTATCTTTTAAAGGCTGGCGCAGTAATTGTAGGCGCGGCATGGTTATCACGCAATTTAATTGGGAAATCGGAAGTTATGGCAGTTTCAAACAACAATTTTGAAATCAACAAAACCGAGGAAGAATGGCGTCAAGTTTTGACGCCCGAACAGTTCAATGTCCTGCGTAAACACGGTACCGAACGTGCTGGAACTAGCCCGCTTGATAAGCAATACGGTAAAGGAATTTATGCGTGTGCGGCGTGTGACTTACCGCTTTTTACCTCTGAAACGAAATTCGACAGCCATACTGGTTGGCCTAGTTTTTATGCTCCCATTGAAGGAGGAATTGGCACGTCAGAAGACAAGTCGCTTTTTATGACTAGAATTGAAGTGCATTGCCATCGTTGTGGTGGGCATTTAGGTCATGTATTTAACGATGGGCCACGTCCGACTGGCAAGCGCTACTGTATGAATGGTGCTGCACTTAAATTCATTCAAGGCTAACGATCGTTCTTATTTGACTGCATCGTTTGGCAGGTGTTCTAGTGAAGTTGGCGAATAGAATTCGCGCCTAAACACACAAAACCTGCGGAGGCAGGTTTCAAAAGTCCGCGCAGGCGGACTTCGTTTGTATAGCCGCGATTTCTAATCGCCAAGGCTGCTATTTAACAATTACAAACGTTAGAACTCAGTTGCTAATGGGAATACTTAGTTTGATAGGTTATTTACGGAAAATAATCATGAAATCCCTTCAAACAACTGTTTTGTCTACAATTGCAATTTTAACAAGTGGAATTTTTTTATCCTTACAGTCGCAAGCAACAGTTCCGTTGCAACAGCAGCTTGTAGCTCAAGCCAGTATTGAAGATATAATTCGCGATCTAGATGGAAACGCATATATTTTAGGCGCAGATAAACAGGAGCTTGGTGTGGTTTCAAGCGACCAGTATGCCACTGAGTCAATTTGCAACCAGTACGGAAAATATGGCAGCCCCTATTCTTCAACAAGTGTATGGAATGAATACGGCAAGTATGGTAGCTCTTATTCCACTATTGGTGCTTATAATCCTCGTGGAAATAAACCTCCTTTAATCGTGTTTGAAGGAGGAGCATTTATCTTGAGTAAGAATCCTAACCTGGAGAACCGAATAGATCCAGACTATCTGTTCGCTGTTCTATGCAGGTAGTAGAAGACATAACCCTTTTTCTCAAGGAAAGGGCGCACAGCCGTGCGCCCCTACAGTTAGTTCAAGGAGAGGGTACAAGCTTGTACATCTTGCCAAAGCTTGAAGAGGAAGAATCAAGTGGGTGAAGCTCCTAGTTCGCCATTTAACAATAAATCTGCTTGACCACAGCGACGAAACTACCTGCTATTTACGACTCTTTAATATTGTTGCCATTGGTAGGAAAAGCGAGAATTCATAATCAATTAAGGGAACGAAACCGTATTTCAGATAAAATTGCTTTGACTCATCATCCAGAGCATCAACTCTAACTGCAAAAATCCCTACTTCATCTGCAAGGCGAACTGCTTTACTAAGAGCATCCATTAGTAATCTTTTTCCCAATCCTCTCCCTTGCATTGAGGTGTCAACGGCAAGTTGTCCGATTAACATAGCGGGAACAGGATAGCGGGGTAATCTTTTTCTTAGCTGCTCTGGAAGCGAGTCAAACGTAATGCTAGACATACTGATGGTGTAATAGCCAACAACTTCATTACCATCTTCTTTGGGAATAGCAACAAAGGTTTTGGCAATGCCTTTTCTATCGTTTTGTCCAGCGTATTGCTTTAGGTAATCGTTTAACTTTGGAACTCCGCAGTCGAAAGCATCCTTCCTTACACTGCTATCGAGAGGGTGAAAAATCCATTCCACAAAGTATTACTTTTCGTACTCCTGATATTCACACATCGCCGATTTTAAAGCTTCGTTCGGTTCAGGCGGATTCTCTAGTATCGACAAAAAGAGATCCCGATCTCTATCTGACAAAACCAGTGTTTCATGAAAGGCAATGTCCTTTCTGGCAGCATCAAGTGAGTGGCAAAGCACATAAGAACTTACACTGAGTCCCATCAGTGCAGCTGCCTTTTCAAGCGTCTTTTTTTGCTCTTGGCTCAGTCTCAAATCAATTCTGCTTTCTTTGGTATTGCTGCTGGCTGACATAACTAATGTTTAATCAATCTCAGTGTTGGTATTCCGCTATGACATACCAATAGTTTGATGTATTATCCGGCAAATGTCCACACAAATACTAAGAAAAAGGGTGGGTTTTTCGACCCACCCCAAAAGTGATTTGACTACCTCAAGGAGGAGGTACAAGCTTGTGCATCTTGCCAAAGCTTGTAGAGGAAGAATTCAGCGCGATCGCTCATTGCAGTCACAAAAACACCCTCTCCATTTTTCGAGCCTCCGTCCACCCAGCTACCGTGCAGGCAGACTTCGACGTACTCGGCATCGCAAGCACACAAGCCAATAATTTCAGAACCTTCCTGCTGCGCTTCCTCTACCAACCGTCCGATTTCTGGCAAGCTAGCAGGAAGCAAGAAGGAAGCGGTGCTAGGTTCGACGGAAATGGGAGTACCCACTCGCAGCGCCAAAACCACCCGCCGTGTCACCCACTCTTCTAGAGATTGAGCCAGACACTCCAAGTAAAAGCCGTTTTCGGTGTAAGTTAGTTTCAGCATTGCTTGGTGTCTCCTTACAAATCCAGGTGATCGTGCTGTTCGCGCCAGAACTGTTCGGCAAAGGCAACAGCAGGGTGCATAGGGGCTTTAGGCTGCGTGCGAAGGGGCATTCCTGCTTGAGTCGGGGTGCGATCGCCCTTGCGCTGGTTGCACCTTTCGCAGGCAATAACTACGTTGTCCCAGGTATGTTTTCCGCCCTTTGATAAGGGTAGGACGTGATCAATCGTCAACTGTTTCGTGTTGCCGCAGTATTGGCAGGTGTGATGGTCTCTCCGTAGCAATTCTCGACGGTTCACCGGGGGAACTTTCCAAACTCGCTCTGCACTCGTGACAGTGAGGCGAATTTGTTCTGGCACCTCGATCACCACGCTGGGCGATCGCACTTGCCACCCCGGTGCATCGCTAAACTGCAAAGGTTCGGCTTTACCACCGATCAACAGAGCGATCGCTCGCTTAATATTGACCCGGCTCATGGGCAAGTAGTTCTGGGAAAATACGACTACCGACCTACCTAACACGTCAGTTGCGCTTGTCACGACTTGGCTCCTCATACAATTAACCCCCGCCTCTGGTAAATAGAAGCGGGGGTTGGAAAAACTTTTTAAGTCTTCTCGTCCTATGTTGGTACGGCTACTTTTAGCCTGTACCTCCCGCTTTGTTTGTTTAGTTTGGGTTCTGCAATCCGCAGACTCCCACTATTATTGCGATCCAAATTTTTATCAATTGACCAACCTCGCTCCTGGCAATCATATCCAGCCATAAAAAGAAACTCCACGCCCGCACCGACCGATTCCCAACTCGTTAAGGAGTCGGAATGGCTGGCTGAGATGGAGAAAGCAGGTATATGTGTCACAGGAAGGCTTCTTGAACGGTTTAACTTGAATCTGGCTTTCAATATACTACACTTGTATTACTAATCTGTCCACAAATTTTAGGAGAAAAAATCATGCGTACCCTACCTCGTACCTCAACCACTGAAATGGAAGTCACCAGCATACGCTTGGAGAGAGAACTGAAGGAAGAACTCAAAGAACTTGCAGGTCATCAGGGATATCAAGCTTTGATTCGAGATATCCTCTGGAACTACGTACAGCAGAAATCCGATGATTATAAACCTCAATTCTCTAGGTCTGATATTCTCTCTAGCGTTTCTGCCACAGCGCAGCAAGAACAACGCTGTGTATTGACAGGCAAGTTTATCCGACCGCAGGAGCCAATGTTATTAGGATTTACCAATCATGGCGATCTGGTTCCTTTAAGTGTTGAGAGTTTGTCATCGAGATAGGCTTTTGGTGTCTTCAAATTAACGTCAGCGCAGCATAAACAAAAGCGATCGCACTCTACCCCCAGTACAAGGTAAAAGTGCGATCGCTCACCAGCGAATGACTAATCGCTAATCGCTAATTGTTCATTGCCATTCGTGCCTTAGACATCCTGTTCGCTTAAATCGCGAGTCATGTGGTCAAAAGGCTGATCTACAAATGCTGTATTTGCAACTCCAGCCGCTGCCACTTGTTCTTTCACAATCTCCTTCATGATTTGGATGCCCATCACAGTTGGCCCAATCGGCACTCCCAAAGAGTTGTAAGTTTCCCGAAGACCTTGCAACACCCGTTCATCCAACACATTCGTATCACCTGCAACCAACGCATAGCTGGCATAGCGCAGGTAATAGTCCATATCCCGCAGGCAAGCCGCATAGCGACGAGTCGTATATGCATTCCCGCCTGGTCGAATCAGTTCCGGCAGGTCTTCAAACAGCCGTGACCCCGCCTGCTTCACAATCGAAGCTGCATTGGAGTTAATCACCGCCGCCGCCTGAACTCGTTCTGTGCCGGTTTCAAAATAGGATTTCAAGGACTCTACGGCATTGCGATCCAGATAACGACCCGTAACATCGTAATTCTTAATCAGGTTTGTGACTGCGTCGCGCATGAAATTGCTCTCCCAACAACAAGCTATATAGATAATTTTCTATTGTTTAGTGTGCTGTTGCATACCCGGTTTCTAGGGTGTAGTTTACAACAACAAACACTTTCAATAGCATATATCCATCTCCACAAGCATCTCCACATTGTTGAGTGCGATCGCTGCAATTCTTAGCGAGCAATTTTCTCCGGAGCGATGCCATAAGCCTTCTGGCGCATCGGTTTGCCATCCCGTGACTGATCTGCTCTAGAGCCAGCCTTTCGACGGCTCACCGGCTTCAACCAACAGACCCCTCTCATGGGTACTGGCAGTAATGTTAGCTCTTCTGGATATCGCGGCTGCGGATCGTTGAGCAACCAGATGGGCGGCACCATCATCGGGTCGTACTCAGCAATAATATCGACCATTCCAGGACGCTGCTTTAGCTCCACTCTCGTCCCAGGTCGATACTCAAATGCCTCTTGTTGCTCAAAATCTTGATCAAAATCCGTATTTAAATTAAACATCATGCTTCCCCCCGCACAAAAGTAGCAAAAGCTACTGATTAGTAAAATTGTTGCCGCCTATAAGATTTTTTTGTAAATCTCGCTACAATTTTTAACTTTTTCTTGCCTTAAGTCAAATTGCAACTGCCTTATTCTGTATAGCTCAATACAAAATCTCCTCGCACCTATCCCTAGGATGATCCAGTACATCGGTGCCTTCTGCCTTGCAAAAGGCTGAAGACTGTTAGCGTAGCGGCGCATCAGCGCGGAGTGGGGATTGAGTGGAAGACGTCTTGAGATGGGCAAAAGGGGAAAAAGATTTTCAGTCAGGAAAGTTGTACTTCTGGATACGGAAGTCTTCCCTGAAAATGCTGGCTTTCAATCCAGGTTCTCCCCCTCTTGACTTGACGATTCACTAACCCTGATGATCGCTCTTACTGTTTTTTCTGCTTTCCAGACTGAGCCAGCTTAGAAATTAAGGAGTCCGTCGTAATGTTCCAGACCCCGCAAGAATTTTTGACTTACGTCAAAGAAAAAAACATCCAGATCATTGACCTCAAATTCATCGATATGCCGGGTATCTGGCAGCATTTGTCGATGTATCACAACCAAATTGACGAAAGCAGCTTCACCGAAGGCGTACCCTTCGATGGCTCCAGTATCCGGGGTTGGAAAGCCATCAACGAATCAGACATGGCAATGGTGCTAGATCCGACAACTGCCTGGATCGACCCATTTATGGCAGAGCCAACATTAAGCGTCGTCTGTAGCATTGTCGAACCCCGGACGGGCGAACCTTACAGCCGCGACCCCCGCACCATTGCTCAGAAGGCAGTAGACTACCTAATTTCTACCGGCATTGGGGATACAGCCTTCATTGGCCCGGAAGCTGAGTTCTTCATCTTTGATGATGTCCGCTTTGACCAAAACCAGCACGAAGGCTATTACCATGTAGATTCCGTGGAAGGACGTTGGAATTCTGGGAAAAAAGAGGAGGGTGGCAACCTCGGTTATAAACCCCGCTACAAAGAGGGTTATTTCCCCGTTGCACCGACGGATACCTCGCAAGATATGCGGACAGAAATGCTGTTGACAATGGCAAACTGCGGGGTGCCGATTGAAAAGCACCACCACGAAGTTGCTACCGGCGGTCAGTGCGAACTTGGTTTCCGCTTCGCAACTTTGGTGCAAGCTGCTGATTATCTGATGACTTACAAGTACGTCATCAAGAACGTTGCCAAGAAATATGGCAAAACAGTCACCTTCATGCCGAAACCACTGTTTAACGACAACGGTTCCGGGATGCATACCCACCAGTCGATTTGGAAGGATGGGCAGCCGCTATTCGCAGGCGATAAGTATGCTGGCTTAAGCCAAATGGCGTTGCACTACATCGGTGGCATCCTGAAGCACGCACCGGCGCTGTTGGCTTTGACCAATCCCACAACCAATTCTTACAAGCGCTTGGTGCCCGGTTTTGAAGCACCCGTAAACTTGGCTTACTCCCAAGGCAACCGTTCTGCCTCGATTCGGATTCCGCTGTCTGGTACCAATCCTAAAGCGAAGCGCTTAGAGTTCCGTTGTCCGGATGCGACTTCTAACCCCTATTTGGCATTTGCTGCCATGCTCTGTGCGGGTCTAGATGGTATCAAGAACCAAATTGACCCCGGTGAATCTTTGGATAAGGATATTTACGACCTGACCCCAGAGGAACTGGCGAACGTTCCTTCCACCCCAGGATCTCTCGAAGGTGCCTTGGAGGCGTTGGAAAACGATCACGCTTTCTTGACCGATACGGGTGTGTTTACCCCAGACTTCATTCAGACTTGGATTTCATACAAGCTTGATAACGAAGTCAACCCGATGCGGCTGCGCCCCCATCCCTACGAGTTCGCTCTCTACTATGATTGCTAATTCTTGATTTTCTCGTTTACTCGATGAGAATACGGAATTGCGTGGGATACAGCCTCACGCTTTGACGAGGCATTCCTGCCAAATCTAGAGCCTGCCTCTCTGGAAGCGTGTCAATCTACAAGGGTGGGGAAATCCTACCCTTGAAATTAATTCCTAGTCCGCCATCCTTATGGGTGGCGCTTTTTCTTGTCTCACTGGAGACAGATGGCAGCGGTCCAAACAGCGTTAAGATAAAAAATATGTCTTAACAAAAAGACATACAATCTCTCAGCTTTTTCATCGTCATACTCGGTGTTCAGCACTTCTTGTTAGCTTCTATGCAGTCAACCTCAAACCTTGACCCCGCCACAGCTCTTACTGAGACTCTAACCAAGCTGACCTATCAGACTTTTCAGCAAGGCAAGAATTACTTTGGCTTAGCCCATAAAATATTAAATTCGCAGTTGCTGAATTTAATTTCTCCTCAGGTGGATGTGAAAACGAAACCGATTCCGCCAGAGGTTATACAAAAACTGAAACAAAGGCACGATCGGATTATTGAAACCGATTGGCAGGATGTCGAGCGCGGTGTATATCCCGCTAGCTTACTGTTTGATAACTCCTGGAGCGATTTTTTCCGCTATTATCCAATGGTTTGGCTGGATACGCTGCAAGTGCAACAGCGGGCTAAACAGAAGCGATATCAAGAATTTTCGCCAAACATTTCCACGGATGGTTATCCGAGCTACTACCTGCAAAACTTCCATCACCAAACTGATGGTTACTTAAGTGACTGGTCAGCAAATCTCTATGATTTGCAAGTGGAAATTCTTTTTGGTGGCACGGCAGATGCGATGCGGCGGCGGATTCTCGCGCCATTGAAACAAGGGCTGAAAGCTTTTGATTTTATTCCACCCAGACAAGTTCGCATTCTGGA
Source organism: Coleofasciculus sp. FACHB-1120 (assembly GCF_014698845.1). NCBI lineage: Bacteria > Bacillati > Cyanobacteriota > Cyanophyceae > Coleofasciculales > Coleofasciculaceae > Coleofasciculus > Coleofasciculus sp. FACHB-1120. Next base: position 60,211 of record NZ_JACJTV010000006.1, read on the forward strand.
TGTGGCGAGTGGAACGGGGCGCACTTTGAAATTAATCCGGGGCGCTTTCCCTGAAGCCTCTCTGTTTGGGATAGATTTGTCACCCGCTTACTTGCGGAAAGCGAATCAGCTGTTATCTGAAAATCCTGGAGAATTGCCCCAACTCCTCCAAGCGAATGCTGAGAAAATCCCCTACGTGGATGAGCATTTCCATGCGGTTACTTGCGTGTTTCTCTTCCATGAGCTTCCGGCAGCGGTGCGTCAGCAGGTGATCGAGCAGTGCTACCGAGTCACGAAACCGGGTGGAGTCTTTATTATCTGCGACTCGATCCAAGTCAGTGATGCTCCAGAATTGATGCAAGTGATGGAGAACTTTCCAGAAACATTCCACGAACCGTACTACAAACACTACATCACCGATGATTTGGTGAAACGGTTAGAGAAAGCAGGCTTCGAGAATATTTCGACTGAAGTTCACTTTATGAGCAAGTATTTGATTGCTCATAAGCCAGTTGCTGAAAAGACAACGGCTTTAGATGGAGAACAAAGCGATCGCAAGCTCATGGTTTGAAACCTGGGTGTCGAGAAGTAGCAAAAGCAGACGGCATCAAGGCTAAGGCTCGTTACTAGGATGGGTAGACTCCTAGTAACGAGAATCAGAAGCAGAGGCTGAAGGCGATCGCTGATGCAGTGATGATTAAACTACTTAACGTTTGAAAACAAAAAACTAATCTTTAGAGGTGTCCTCCAAATGTGCCTCTAGGCGATAGAGTTGGTCTAGGCAAACCGCAAAACGATAAGCAGAAGGTATTATGACCACCAACGAGCCTGCTGTGGAAAGTGTTTCCACCCAAGGACTGTCAACCGAAGATCAAGTTACCAATGAGCTGATTGAAGATTCAACGGTAATCAACTATGTTGATGTGATTCAAACCGTTATCTCCAGCCTGGATCAGGACGATACGGCAATGGTGAGCCGTAACGAAGACAGCGGTCATCTTTGGAAATTTCAGTACGGTAGCGTTGAGGTGTTTGTGCAACTCACGGGTATCACCGAAGAGGATACTTTCACTGTTTGGTCTTATGTTCTCAAGCTACCTGCCAAGAACGAACCGCAGTTAATGCGGAAACTCCTGGAAATGAATTGGTCGGGCACGTTTGAATCCTGTTTTGGAATTGTGGATGACCAAGTAGTAGTGCTGACATCTCGCACTGTCGCTGAGCTTTCTCCGGGAGAAATTTCTCGCGCTGTCACCGTTGTTGCGACGATTGCAGATAATAACGACGACGCTTTACAAGCTGAATTTGGTAATTAGTTATTGGTCATGAGTCATTGGTTTTATGCAAATGACAAATGACCAATAATTCCGATTGGCGTTTGATTCCGCCGCTGGAAGCATCAGGTCGTGTCCAGATGGCAATCGACCGCTGGTTATTAGAGCAGCACCAGCGGGGTTTGCATCCCCCAGCCTTACGGTTTTACACTTGGTCTCCACCGGCGATTTCGTTGGGATATCATCAACACCGCTTGCCTGCATCTTGGCAGCATCTGGCTGCGGCGGGTGCAGTAGATTTGGTGCGGCGTCCGACTGGCGGAAGAGGAGTGCTGCACCAAGGCGATTTGACCTACATGGTGGTAACGTCAGGGCTATCTGGCAGCCGCATCCAAGCGTACCAGGAAATTTGTGAGTTTTTGATTCAGGGATGGCGATCGCTCGGTTTAGAATTGCACTACGGTTCGGCAGGACGGGGTTACATTCACAATCCCAATTGTTTTGGCACCGCAACGGGGGCGGATTTAGTTTTAGCGGATAATTCCAAATTAATTGGTAGTGCCCAAATGAGGCGGGGCAATACCATTTTGCAGCACGGATCGATGCGTTTGTCACCAGACGCCACGCTGTTTGAACAGGTGTTTGGCGAGGCTGTGACGCCGGTCAAACTACCGATTAACCAAAGGGGAGAGGCGCTGGTTTCCACAGTTGTAGAAGCCTTGACGGTAGCAGCTAGGGATTGTTTTGGTGTTGAGATGGCGGTGCAGCCATTTTCTGAAAGTGAGTGGCACGAAATTTTGGCGCAGCCAGAATTAGAGATTCCCTCACCGAATCAAGTCTTACAGAATCTAGCCTTACAGAATCAAGATGGACAATGCTAACGCTAGTAACTCTAAGGTCGGATAACTCGGTGCATATCTAGAACTGGTGGGGCAATTTCAGTCTGCGTTAACAGATCGTGAACTTGTCCCCGGTGGTGTGTCTGGTGATTAAAAAAGTGTGCGATCAACAAATCAACCGGATCGATATAAATATTTCCTTGGTTATTGCGGTATTTAATCGTACTACTCAAGAATTCGTCGTTTAAACTAGCCGCGAAGGCTTCGATCCGCTCATCTTCTGATATACGCGCTTTAGTTAGCCCGTCGAAATCCTCATAGAGAATCGCATCGAGTCCAGTGGACGGCACTTCTTTGCCCTCAAACCGCGACAACCAGATGCGATCGCCTACCATGATGTGATTTAGCGTCCCATGAATACTTTTGAAAAAGGCGGGTCTGACACGCTTACGTTCTACATCGTCCAAGCGAGTGCAAACTTCATAAAGTCTGCGATTTGCCAGCGTGTTGTAGCGTGCAAGCATCTGGAAGTGCTGTATGAGCATATTCAGACTCGTTTATCGCGTGTCAATTAATCTAATCAGTGTCAGTGGCTGATTTTGCGATCGCTTGTAGCTGCAAACTCGGCGGATAGGTGGCCTCTGCCTTGACCCGCTTGATTTCTGCTTCCGTAATCAGCATATTCAGCTTTGATGCAACAGCGCGGACAATATCGCCCCGGTCGATAATCCCGGCGACTGTCCCAGCGGGTGAGAGGACAGTAATCCAATTTAACTGCTTGGATTCCATGCAGTTAATCACTTCTACCAAAGAGATTTTCTCTTCAACCGTAGCAATTTCCGTCAGGGGATGCACAATACTATGCAGATTTTGAGTTTCCCATAGGCTGCGCTCTACAAAATGCAAATTTTCAACAGAAACTAAACCGCGATAGCGACCTTCACTCGCCGCAAAGTAAACCGGAAAGTGAGAGGCTTCCCTAGCCGCTTCCAAGATGTACTCGTCGGCAAACTGGCGCAAGGTCTTATTGGCATCCACAACCCGGAATTCTTGGGTCATGGCGTCTTTCGCCACTATCTGAAGCAAGGATTCTTGGAGGGTGGTCATCCGGTCGTAGGAACGGGCGTTGCGAATCCCAAACCAGCCGAGTAAGGCAATCCAGAAGCCACTGAACCACTGATCTTTGAACGTAATAATCGCCACTCCCACAGCGATCGCGCCCCAACCTAAAATTAAACCGCTTTTGGCTGCCCAACGGACGCCCTGAAAGCGGTCTCCGGTGAACTTCCACACGGCTGCTTTCACAACTTGTCCGCCATCTAAGGGGAGACCGGGAATCAGGTTGAATAATGCCAAGACTAGGTTAATCTTTGCCAAGTCTAATGCCATAACCTGTACGATACCGGAGATTGGCAGTCCATGAGCCAGTAGGTAAAATAGCAAATACAGCACTAAGCTAACCGCAGGACCAGCGATCGCCACTTGAAAGGCTGCGCCTGGGGTTTTGGATTCCCGGTCAATCGCTGCAATCCCGCCAAATAAAAATAAAGTAATCGAATTCACTTCGATCCCTTGCGATCGCGCGACTAAACTATGACCCAGTTCGTGCAGTAAAACTGAACCAAACAGCAATAAAGCCAACAATAATCCCGCACCCCCGCCTAGCACTGGCCCCAAAACGGGTGAGAAATCCAGGGCATTCGCAAAGGCGATCAAAGCTAAAATAAAAAACCACGAATAATCTATAAATAGCGGAATTCCAAATAGAGAGCCAACTCGCCAAGCTGCCTGCATCAAACTTTCCCATCTAATCGCTGCACTTACCAGGATATACGACGGCTCTTGTAGAAGCATGAATGATGGAAAATGAAGCGTGAAGTAGGAGAGTGAGCCTTCCCGACCTTTAGGGTAATTGGTGAGCAGTGCCCACCCTGCCAACTTCACTGAAAAGACAGTTATTATCGAGCGATGGCTTCTAAAGGAGACCTGTATTGGTCAGTCCCAAGATGGCACCCGTTCCCAGGATGTGTCCAAAACTCAAACCCGCAATAAATTGAGCGACGCTAAAATTCTTACCAAAACCGGGCAGTGGGAAAGGCAGTTTAGGGCCAACTCCTGGCTTTTGGACAGCGTTGCGGGCAAGAAAAAGACCCAAAATGTTGAAAGCAGTCATGACAATGAATACAGAGGGACTCATTGCTGGTGTTGGAGGAACCGTCGGCTGCAATGCTGCAAGTGAACTTGCAAGTAAACTTAAGTCAATCAATTTCTTTTCTCCTGCTTTGATAAAATCAGCAACGAAGGGATTATAAAACGTGGAGGCAACGGTTTATTCTTTCTGATGGATGAGCTAAATTTTTAAGTCATCCAAAGCAGAAACAATCGCCTTTTAAAGGGCACCCGCGTTCGTTAATCCTAGGATGACGCCTGTTCCAATAATATGACCGAAGCTCATTGTCGCTAAGAGTTCAGGCACTGTAAAATTGCGGAACAAAGCGGGCTTAGCGAGAGGCAGGTCTGGCCCTACTCCTGGCTTCTGGATAGCGAAGCGACCGATGACGATCGCCAACAGGTTGCACAGAATCATCACCAATCCGACCATTGGAGTCCACGATGGGGTCGCGGGAACGGTAGATTGTACGGCGGCGAGTATTGTCAAGTGAATCAAGTTCTTGTCTCCTGCTTTGACACAAATATCAAAACCCAAAGTATTATAGAAACCTCTTAGTAAAAAGTCGGAATTTGTTTTAACAGTTAACAGTTATATTAATTTTTGATACAAATCGAAAAAAATTTAATGCGAGTCAAGATTTGCGGGATTACCAAACCAGATCAAGGGCAAGCGATCGCGCAACTGGGAGCAACCGCCCTAGGATTTATTTGCGTATCCTCCTCCCCGCGCTACGTGAGTGCAGTTCAAATCCGCGCCGTGATGGAACGGCTACCTCCTGACGTTGAGCGGATTGGCGTCTTTGCCAACACGACGCTAGAAGAAATCTGTCACTATGTCACCATCGCCAACTTGACAGGCGTACAGTTACATGGTCGAGAAACACTAGAATTTTGCCGTCAGTTGCGCCAATTGCTGCCCAGCGTGGAAATCATCAAAGCACTAAGAGTGAAAACTCCAGAGGATTTAACTCAGGCAGATGTCTATGCAGAGTGTGTGAATACTTTGTTGCTGGACGCCTATCATCCCCAAATGTTGGGAGGTACTGGAAAAACGCTGGACTGGAAGAGCCTCCGACAGTTCAATCCTAGCTGCCCCTGGTTGCTTGCCGGTGGTTTGACACCTGACAATATTTTGGATGCGATCGCGCAACTGCATCCTAGCGGGATTGATTTATCGAGTGGCGTCGAGCGATCGCCTGGGGATAAAGATTTAAATCGAGTTGCAGATTTGTTTGACAAACTGCGGGAAACCCGGTTTAAGTTGTAGGGTCGCTTTATGCGATGGCAACCGAGCGATCCACCTCCTGCTAATGGGTGAACAGCTAGAACGATATCAAACCGATCCAGTTAGTTTACCCGACTGTGCGAAGTAGCAGGCACTTCCTTAAAAGTACTTTGGAGATGTAGAACACCAACAAATCCAAAGGACTCCCCATCATGCTTGTTAACGAATCAAATCAAACTTTCACGAATCAAGCTCAGCTGAATAAGCCCATTCTGAGATTAGGTAATTCTGGATTTGCAGTTAGAGAATTACAACAAATATTAGCTGAAAGGGGCGCTTATTTCGGAGCGATTCACGGAACTTTTAATGAAGAAGTAGAATATGCCGTTATTCTTTTTCAGAACTGGCTTTTCCTCAGGGAAGATGGCATTGTCGGGTCATTAACTTGGCAAGCGCTTTATACAGGCGCTCCGGTTAATATGCCAATGCTGAAACGCGGCGCAAAAGGTGAAGTGGTCATGACACTTCAGCAAGTGCTACTTGTAACGGGTGATTTTAATGATGAAATTAACGGTGTCTTTGGGCCACATACCGATGCTGCTGTTAGATTCTTCCAAAAACGCAACGGTTTATTAGTAGACGGAATTGTTGGTAAAAATACTTGGTATGCTCTTTCTCAAGTGCGCCAGCAAACGGGGGGATGCTGAGTGTAAAACCATTTGGTTTTTTATTTGCAACATCTAAACTTCTTAGCCCCGAATTTATCGGGGGCGGGGGAATTGTTAATGTAGCGCTGCATAACCCAAATGGTATAAAAACGCGATTCATTATACGTTTTAGGGACACGGCATTGCCGTGTCCCTACTGTGGAGCAATTAGGAGTTTATCTTGTTAGTCGGAGCGAAGTCTCCCTACTGTTACTACCAACAACACTTAAAAGAAAGCGGGTTGGTGGCGAATTAAATTAAGGAACTCTTCACGAGTTTTTTGCTCGTCCTGAAACACGCCGACCATCGCACTGGTAACAGTCCAAGAACCGGGCTTCTGGACGCCTCGCATTACCATACACATATGGGTAGCTTCCATGACAACGGCGACTCCCTTTGGCTCAAGAATCGTCTGCACCGCTTCAGCAATCTGGCGCGTCAGCCGTTCCTGTACCTGCAAGCGGCGAGAATACATCTCCACAATTCGGGCAAGCTTGCTAAGACCTACCACTTTTTGGTTAGGGATATAGGCGACGTGCGCTTTACCCATAAATGGCAGCATATGGTGTTCGCAGAGGCTAAAGACATTGATATCCCGGACGAGAACCATCTCGTTGTGACCCTCATCAAAGATAGCTCCGTTGACAAGGTCTTCTAGCGACTGAGTATAGCCACTGGTGAGAAAGCGCATTGCTTCTGCTACTCGCTTAGGCGTCTTGAGCAAGCCTTCCCGTTCCGGGTCTTCGCCCACTCCTAGTAGCAGCGTTCTTACAGCACTCATCATCTCATCATTGAGTTCTTCCGAAGGCGGCTGCAAATTAGGTTCTCTACCATTCATTGTGTTGCGGTCAGGTCGCGGCGGAGCAATTTTGGCGCTCAAATCGCCTGATGGGTTAGAGCCATTAGAACCGTGGGAAGAAGCAGTAGTCATGATTCAGTCTTTGTTAGGGTTTGGAGTGGTTAACGGAGTGATGAGTTCGTTAGGGATTTTTTGAGACTGTTGAGTGATGAATTTAGGTTTTAACTCATTATTCAAAACTTACAACTCATAAAACGCCAGCGTTTGGCATTAAGGTTAATTCCTCAATCGTTGCCTGTTCTGGCACTAGAGCCATATGCAGAATCGACTGAGCAACGATTTCTGGCGTTAACATGGCTGAACGATTCAGATCGGCTTGAACCGTTTCTGTGTCCCAAATTGGGGTATTTACAGCACCAGGAGAGATCGTCACAACACGAATGCCTTTGGCACGTTCCTCTGCTGCGAGGGTTTTCGATAAGGCAATCAGAGCCGCTTTGCTAACGTTGTAGGCACCCCAGCCAGGAAAAGGTTGCTGACCGGCAATGGATGCCACATTAATAATTATCCCAGAGCCGCGATCGCGCATGGAGGGCAAAATTCCCTGGATACACTGAAACGCGCTAGTGAGATTCAGGTCAATCACTTGCTGCCATTCGGATAAAGGTGTTGACATAATCTCGCCGGTGTAGCCCATCCCGGCATTGTTCACCAGAACATCAATCGGGCCAAAGGAGTCAGCGATCGCGGCGACCTTTTCTCTTACCTGCTCAATATCGGCCAGATCCAGGGCATATGCTTTCGCTGTCACCCCGGTCTTCCGGGCAGCTTCAGCGACAGCCTCTAATTTAGACTCAGAGCGGCTGACTAAAGCCACATGGAATCCTGCTTTCGCAAATGCCAAAGCTGTCGCCTTGCCAATCCCACTACTGGCCCCGGTAATCAAGGCACGCCGTTCGATTGGAGAAGTCATCAATTCTTCCCATATTTTTTGATTAGGTAGCCATCAGTGTGCTTACCGTTCCTACTTGGTTTGGCTACCCTGTAGGAAAGCAAAATAAGCTCAAGCGATCGCCTAGGGGAACGGTTACTACGTACAGTTCTCATTTTTAGATGTCGTTGTCTACGATCAATTCGCTGTCGCCGTTAATTGCTTGCCAGCTCATCGCTAATTTCTTAGAAGACAACTCCTCTCAACTGAGAACTTGTAATAATTCGTTACCTTATTAATTATACCACTCGTCACAGCGTCTTCTAAGGTCAACCCCCGCTAGGCGGAGATTTCCGTATAAACGCCGATACTACGAAACTTTTGATAACGTAGCTCCCGCCGCTGTTGAGCGGTCATCTGGGAGAGTTCTTCTAAGTTTTGCAACAGAGCATCTTTTAGAATGGCAGCTGCCTTTAGCGGCTCGCCATGAGCGCCGCCAACAGGTTCGGGCAACAGAACATCGAGAATGCCTAAGTTTTTCAAATCCCAAGCTGTAATTTTTAGCGCTGCGGCTGCTTGGGGAGCTTTGGAAGCATCTTTCCACAAAATCGCTGCACAAGCTTCGGGAGTCGCAACGGTATAAACGGCGTGTTCAAACATTAATAGTCGGTCGCCGACGCCAATTCCCAACGCACCGCCGGAACCGCCTTCCCCGATGACCGTGCAGAGGATTGGAACATCCAGGCGAAACATCTCCCGCAAATTATAGGCGATCGCTTCTCCCTGTCCCCGTTTCTCGGCTTCCACACCCGCCCAAGCTCCCGGCGTATCAATAAACGTGAGAATCGGCATTCCGAAGTGATTGGCGTGTTCCATTAACCGTAACGCCTTACGGTAGCCACCGGGAGCAGGCATCCCAAAATTCCGGGCGACATTATCCTTGGTATCGCGGCCTTTTTGATGACCCAGCATCACGACGGGACGCCCACCCAGACGAGCCACACCCCCGACTAACGCCGGGTCGTCATTCCCACCGCGATCGCCGTGTAGTTCCATCCATTCATCGCTCATTGCCTGGATGTAGTCTAATGTACTGGGACGCCGAGGATGCCGAGCCAGTTGCAGTCTCTGGGACGGGGATAAACTATTGAAAATCTCCTCACGAAGTTGCACTGCTCGTGCCTCCAACTGACGAATCTGATCGGAGACATCGACGTCCTGATCTTCTGCAAGTTCGCGAATTTGGTCAATTCGTGCCTCTAATTCGGACAGAGGCTTTTCAAAATCTAGAAGTAACGGCTTGCGCTCAGAAGAAGTTGACATAGTTTCTAGTCAGCGATCGGTGGTCAGTAGTGCAGGGGCGAACACAGGGTAGCGCCCCTAAAGTGGTCACAAGTCAGTGGTCACAAGTCAGTGGTCACAAATCAGCCGTCACAAGTCAGTAGTCAAAGAAACAAGTAACAACAGATGAAAAATACCAGCCTTCTTCAATCAACTGACAACGGACAACTGACTCGTAACTAATAAGTTAACAGTGGTCGGAATCCATGCCTCACGGACGATTCACCAATTAGCTCCATCTTCTCTACAGTAATTTGATTGCGTCCCCAAGAAAAATTGGTGTGCCACTTTTCAAATTCCAATAGCATCGATTCCGCAAAACAGGCAAATAACTGGCGTCCTGGCGCTTCCATCAAATTGACGATTTTCATAATCCGCCAGTCAATCTCCAGGGAATGCTCCACAATTCCCCCATTGACGACATAGACGCCCGGATGCTGAATTTTGGTAGACAGGTTTTTCGGATAGCCCCCATCAATCAGCAAACAAGGTTTTTTCAAAACCGTGGGGTCAATTTCCATCCCTTTGGGCATACTGGCTACCCAAACTACAATATCAGCCAAAGGCAGCGCCTCTTCCAATCCCATGATTTTGCCCCTGCCGAGTTCCGCCTGCAAAGCTTGCAATCGCTCTTGCTTCCGGGCAATCAGCAACAGTTCTGGCACCTCAGTTCGAGCATCTAGCCAGCGACAGACAGCGCTGCCAATATCGCCGGTGGCTCCACAAACCGCCACAGTCGCTTTACTGAGATCGATGCCCAATTCTTTCGACACTTCTTCCAATTGGCGACAGATAATGTAAGCCGTATGGGTATTGCCGGTGGTAAACCGCTCAAATTCCAGTTTGATATTGCGAACCTGCTTACTTTCATGCAGGTTGAATTCTTCAAAAATAATCGAGGAAAAGCCGCCCAGCGCACTAATGTTAATGCCATGTTTTTGAGCATGAGCCATTGCGTTGAGAACTTTCCGGACTGCTGTCTTACCTCTCCCACTGGCCAGCATTTCTGGTACAAAGCAAGATTCCACATACCGACCTTCGATTTTTTGCCCGGTAATGCTGGTGACAGTGATGTGATCGACGATTTGAGGCGGAGCGCTACACCAGAAATCTAGCCCTTGATCGGCATAGTCTGGATAGCCAAGCTCTCTAGCCACAGATTGAGCGTGTTGCAAATTAGTAAGGTGACCGATTAAACCAAACATGAATGGTTCTAACTACGCCTCTGGATAGGAAAGGAAGGTGGAAGGGGAAAAAATAGGTAAATACTCTTAACAATAGTACAAAAAATTGCCGCTCTTCTGAGCGGCAGGTTGATTTGCATTTAAAAATGGCTGTTTTCTTGCCTTCTAGCGACCGAAAAGCTTGGATCAGACGTTTACAAGCGTGGGTTTTTGTTCGGGTGATGCTGGCGCAGTAATCGGATCGTAGCCGAGCTGTTGGGTAATCCGTTCTCTAGCTAAAAGACGGTACTCCCAGAAATGCTCTCCAGCTGCACACAAGCCAAGATACATATTCAGGAATTGCGGCTTCTTGCGTAAAATCAGCCAAAGCTGTCGCCAAAATTGACCTCGAATTTCAGGTCGCCGAATGCCTTGATGCCAAATTAACTGGGCGACTAGCCGCAGTCCTTTGCCAGCGGGGAAGTACATATTTTGCGTTCTTCCTGACGGCGGAACAATGTTGAGGCATTGGTTAAAACAGCGTCTGAGATAGTTCTGGGGTTCGTACATTGTCCAGAAGCCTTCTACATACTCTCTGGCAATTTCTGCCAGAGGTCGGCTGGGCGTAAAATTCATCAAGGAATTCTGATCGCCTACATCGGTAACGCCAACTCCTTCTAATAAACGCTGCTCTTTTTGGAGTCGGGTCCACAGAGCCGTATTCGGCAAGGCTTGCAGAATGCCCAGCATGGGTTGAGGAATACTGGTTTCTTCGACAAAGGCTTGAATGCGATCGCCAGCACCAGCGCGTTCTCCATCGAAGCCGAGAATAAATCCTGCATAAATTAGCATTCCGGCTTCGTTGATCTTGCGACACGCTTCTAAAAGCGGGTTGCGGGTATTTTGAAACTTTCGAGTGACTTGCAGGCTGTCTTGATCGGGGGTTTCAATACCGAGAAAGACGGCGTAAAAACCGGCTTCCCGCATCAGCTGTAGCAGTTCATCATCTTCTGCTAAATTTACAGAAGCTTCGGTTATGAAGGTGAAGGGATAGTTGCGTTCCTGCATCCAAGGAATCAATTCTCGTAGCAGGCGCTTGACGTTGCGCTGATTCCCAATAAAGTTGTCATCGACGATAAACAGGGAACCCCGCCAGCCTAAGTCATAAAGGCTTTGCAACTCTGCCAATACTTGATTCGGTTCTTTGGTGCGCGGTTTGCGACCGTAGAGGCTGATAATGTCGCAGAATTCGCAGTTAAACGGGCAACCGCGAGAAAACTGAATTGCCATCATCAAGTAGGCATCTCGCTTCAGTAAGTCGAAGCGAGGAAGGGGGCTTAGGGTGACATCCGGCTTTTCGATGGAGCGAAAAACACCCGTTTCTTGACCCTGAGCGATCGCTTGCAGAAAGTCCGGTACGGTTAATTCCCCTTCATCCAAAATTAGGTAATGCGCTCCAGAGGCGAGGGCGTCTTCAGGCACTGACGTTGGATAAGGGCCTCCAACCGCCACCTTTTTCCCCAACTGGACGGCTTTTTTGATCAGGGAGTGGAAATCTTCTCGTTGTGCCAGCATCGCCGATAGAATAACGATGTCGCACCACTCCCAATCTGCATCCGTCTCAGCCTTCACATTGCGGTCGTAAAACTTGATCTCCCAATCTTTCGGCAACAGTGCTGCCACTGTAATAATTCCCAAGGGAGGGATGACCGCTTTTAGTCCAGCGATTTCCATAAAACGGTCATAAGACCAGAAAGACTGGGGAAAAGTGGGGGAGAGTAAAAGTGCCTTCATTGACTCTGTCCTCAAACTAGATGACTTGCCTTCAGGCAATTCCCCACTCTTACTATTGCACTAACTGTCTTGACATCCCCCGCAAGCTATACTATGCAACTATGCAGCAGCAAGCCCGTAGGCCGACATCCGCATAATGTCGCGGGTCGTAAAGCCAATATTGCTTAGCGCTTCGCCGTATTGAATCATGAAGTCTTCAACTAGGGATTCTTTTTCCATTCCCAGAACACTGGCATCCTTCTCGACTTCGTTGAGCATCCGCCAGACGATGGGAAGATTCTGACGATTGGCTTCTTCAAATTCTGCTTTGGATTCCTCGAAATGGTTTTTTAGCCAAACTTCACCGTAGTTGAGATGGCTGTATTCATCTTTCACAACACCCTCAGTAATTTTACGGGCGAAGTCATCGGCAACGGGGATATAGATGTTGTAAGCAGCGATCGCAAAGCATTCGATAATTAATGCTTGAATCAGCAAACAGGTCACAATCCCGCCTTCTGCTGCCGCATCTTGGAAATTTTGGTGCAATCCGGAGAAGAACTTGCGAGCAAATTCTAAATCTGGCGTCACTTCGAGATTCCGCCCGCAGGCTTCAAATCCTTTCTTGTGACGACTCTCCATTTTAGATAAACGGATTAACTGCTCCTTATCTTCTGGCAGCAATTCTGCTAGCTTGATGTAATTTTCATGAGCCTCTTGTTCGCCTTCAATCACAATCGCATTGATGCGGCTGTAAGCGTCCTTGTAGGTTTCACTGTGGAAGTCAATTTCTAGGCTGGTTTCAAGCGACGGCATAAATCTCCTGGCTGCTCCTCACGAATAGGTCTGAGATCGACCTAAAGTTTCTGTGGAAAAGTAATGGAACTTAATCTAATAATTGTACTGTACCTATCCTGGAGCCAAACGGGATCAGTCAATTTAAGTAAGTATTCATGCCTAACAAAAATCCAGAAGGTCGATTGCCAGTCACTCAGCCTTCCCATCTGGCGAACCCGCTATTGCTGTTGCTGGGCGCTTGTGTCGTGCTATTACCGCTTGGAATCGTCTTCCTCACCTCTTTTGACAAAGCGGGGACGACACCTGGAGGAAACTTCTTTCCATCTAACCCCAGCTTTGCCAACTACCGCGAAGCTTGGAGGCGCGGCAACTTTCTGTTAGCGTTTGCCAATTCAACCCTCGTGGCGCTAGCTGTAACTGGGTTTCAGACGATCACCGCTGCACTCGCCGGTTATGCGCTGGCGCGGCTGAAATTTCAGGGGCGTCAGGCAATTCTGTTGATTGTCTTGGCTACGCTGGTAATTCCCTTTCAATTGTTGGTGATTCCAATTTTTTTGGTTTTAAAGTGGGGACACTTAATCAACACTTACTGGGCGCTAATTTTACCCACAGCGGCGAATGGATTTGGGATTTTTCTGTTGCGGCAGTATTTTCAAACCATTCCAGTGGAGTTGGAGGAAGCGGCGGCGTTGGATGGGGCAAACCGCCTGCAAATTCTGTGGCGGGTGATGCTACCGTTGTCGCGTCCGGCATTAGTAACGCTGTTTCTATTCACTTTTATTGGGGAATGGAACGATTTATTTAAACCGTTGATCTTTACAACGCGACCAGAATTGAGGACAGTGCAGCTAGCGTTGGCAGAGTTTCAGGAGCAATTTACGAATAATTGGCCTTTGCTGATGGCGGCTGTCGCGATCGCTACCGTACCTGTCGTGTTACTGTTTCTCGTCGGGCAGCGTCAGTTCATTCGGGGGATTGCGGCGACGGGTATTAAGAATTAATCTGACGCTTGCAGGGGATGTCTTATAGAACCCATTTGACATCTTTTTAGGCTGTGGCTAAGCGCTTAAGCATTAGAGGGTTTTGGGGAGCGATCAAACCAAATTTTGGTCATGATCTGGGGATAAAGTCCTTGAAGCGATTGGCTGATGGTCTCGGGATGATAACCGTGATCTACCAGAATTGCGCTCTTCGGAATAATTTACGGGTAGGCGATTGAAATAGTCGATATTTTGCGAGAGCATCTTAATCAATCCCTGGTCATCAGTGAGATTGGCTCGTGTTTGAGTGGGTTAAAGAAGGGAAACCGTAGTGTATCAACAGCCACATGCCGTTTGATGCTATTTGTTGCCTTAGACTTCTTGCAAAAATCCCAGATGCGTGGGACTTTTGCAAGAAGTCTATTGTTCACCAGAAGTGAGAGAGTACCTGAGTCAGTCAATCAAGGACTTGATGAGTCCAACTGTAAAATCACTTGTATTCGCTTTGTTCCCAATGATCCCAAGCAAAATCCGATTGAAGATATTTGGTTGCAAGCAAAGCGATTCATTCGAGAGTACTACCACTTGTGTACATCCTTTAATGTCGTTAAGTTCCTATTCGAGTTGGTGACTCACCACCAAATCTTTGATTTTCCAAAGCTTTTTACCTATAGCTGTTTCTCACGAATGATTTAAGAGCGTTATATCAATTTTGTTTCTGCTATTTGGATTAGCTATTTTTAGCATTTTTACATAACAAGTTCGGTAAAGCCGATTATTTTCGGTAATTCAGTTATTAAACATCGTCGAATGGCATCCCAAAGTTGGGTTTACCAGTCCTAGATTTAAGAACCCATCGATATATCTCAAGGGTTTGCCGAGCTTTAGCATCCCAAGTGAAATGAGTTAAAACACGATCGCGGGCGCGTTGTCCTATTTCAGTGATAATACTGGGATCGGCAATTAAACGGCTAAGGATTTCACGGAAACGCGCCACAATTTCCGCTCTCGAACCCAATGGCACGGCATAGCCTGTGGATGTAGTAACAAGTTCGCCAGGACCACCATAGTCCACTACAATCGGCACCAGCCCCATCATCATTGCCTCAACTACCACAGCACCACCGAACTCACGAATGCTGGGGAAACCCAATAAGTCAGCATTAGCGAGTCGTTCTTGGACGCGGGTGTGTTCCACGTGTCCAGCGAGTTCTACACCACTTTCAATTTTCTCCTGCTTGAGGAGCGCCTTGAGTTTGGGCATATCCGGACCGTCACCAACAATCTCGACTGTCAACTCACCCGCTCGAATTAATGGTGCCGCTGCTTCGAGGAGCATATCAGCTCCTTTGTACGGTACAAGACGACCGACAAAGATTGCCTTGAGCGGGCGAGACGCTTGGCGAGTCCGTTGCAGGGTGAACCGTTCCGGAGCGATCGCGTTTTCCGGAATATACACGCACTTGTCCCGGTACTGGGCAGGAATCTGGTTCCAGGTGGCGCGGGAGCCAATAGCGATCGCAGTAGCGTATTGTCGAGTAGAGCCGTATCCAGGCAGCAACTTGTACGTCCATCTGATATAAGAAAGCCACTCCTTCTCCTCGCGTCGCGTTGTCTCAAACTCCTTGGGCCAAGGCAAACCGCCGTTCAGCGGCCCCAGCACGAACGGCACTCCTACCCGATGACACTTTTGCGCCAGCAGACTTGGGATGGTTGGACTCAGCGGCGTGAGGCGGTGAACAATGTCGAACGTCCCATCAGTAATCTGTTGACCAAACTCGCGCCAGATTAAATGTTCAAAGTAGTAATAGGTGAAAGTAGACAAGGCTGTTACCATAGTCCAGCCTTTATCGTGACCACCGCGCAGCAAGGAACTGAGGCGCTTTATCGGCTCATGCACCTGTCCGGTGTCAATGGCTGTGAAGTCCTTTCCTTCGACGCATCCCGCACGGACAAATGCCTCGCGGTTGTAGCTTTGGGTAACTATATGAGCGTCACTCAGCTTAGCAATGGCTCGGCTGTGCAGCCAGCCTACAAGCGGCACACTTATCCACTCAGGGTTTGCAGATTCCGCAATTAGCAATACACGGGGGCGGCTCAAAGTCTCCATTACTTGGTACTACCTATCTGGGGGGAATCAACTTATAAAGCGTTTATAGAGTTTTGCTGCTCTGAGAGAGGCACCCAAGTGAGCAATGAATTTGTTATGACAAGTTACATCTGGTTCCCTAGCCTACACTAGCTTGAGTCGTAACCTATGTCTTATTTATCTGCAACATATTACAGTGTTTTTACATAGAATGCCTAACTCTCTACAAAATCTTTATATATTACTTTATAAAATTTCTAGAATATTGCTAAAAATAGTACAATAAATAGTCGGCAATGGTTACTGTCAATAATGTTGCTATAAAAAATGAATTTATCAAACAAGGATTGGAGACAATTTCAAAAGAATTAGCTGCGTTGATTCATTTAAAAAAAATTCAAGGTTTAAAACAAATAAGAATAAAAAAATGCCTCAATAAAAGGCCAGGAAAATTATTTTCTAGTGTTAATACACTTAGAGAAAAAAGCGATGGTAGGAATGGTGGCAAAAAGGACGACGGCTGCGACAGAGCAATATACGTCAAGTTGGGATGAAGAGGTTTTGAGCCATGTTTAAGAAGCCAGTATCGGCTTGCGGAAACTCTACAAGAAGGTAATTGAAAAACTCATGACCCAAGCCGAAATAGTAACCGACATATTTTATGTGATTAAATAAACTAATTAATAATTAGATACAGAAAAAAGAAGTGCGAAACCAAAAAAAAACCGAAAAAAAGGCGTAATATTGGCACTCAAAAAAGTAACCATGCGTTAGTTTAAACTAAAGCAAATTCAAAATAAGAAAGATAAAGAGAACTCGAATCAATCAGGAACCTGATATCAAAATTAGCAAAACCACACAGGCTTAAAAAAGCATTTAGAAACGTCTTTTAAAAAAGTAAATATTGGGTAGAGGGACTATTTAATTTAAGTAATTGGTTAAGGAAAGGCCAAATTTATTTTGCAGCTAGCTGTGCCACAATAAAAAGATGGATTAGAGAAATTATTGCTTATTCTGCTCCAATAACTACTCAAGGAGTTGTGGAAGGAATCAATAACAAGCTCAAATTAATCAAACGAAGAGGTTATGAGTTTAGAAAATTTAACAATTTTGAATTAAGAATTTTTCTGACTTGGCATTTCGCCAGCTAGTTTCAGTTTTTTTAATACCATGTTCAGTAGAACCCGATTTTGCCGCCTCTGAGAATCGTCAGGTGAGAAATATGGTAAAAAAATCATAAGCTTGCCAAGTCAATCAGTGACGCAGCTTGTCGAATGGTTGCAGTATTTAGGGAAGGTTTATTGGAAAGCAGTAATTGCTGTTGCTCCTGAATACAATTCCCAAGATTGCTCTACTTGTGCTGCTACGGTCAAGAAAACACTTTCGGATAGAACTCATGTGTGCATTTATGGAACTGTTTTAGACCGTGACCACAATGCAACACTGAATATTTTGGCGAAAGGGTTGAGGCAAGCAGGAATGGATCTAAATACGGTGGGGCACGCCGGAATCAACGCGTGGGGACAGCTCGATCTCTATCTCTACTCTTTGATGGTGACATCAAAGGGCAAGGCGATTGATTGAACTAAAAATCCCCATACCTTGATTGTCGGGGAGTGTCAAAAGATATTGTGCATTATCCTGTCAATCTTGTTACGATTTGTCACAATTAGGAGTATGCAGAAACTCGGTATATTTTTAATTGTTTTCTCTTTCCTGCCTTGGGTGGTAATCCTCTTAGTGGTGCCCTTGCTACCGCTAGCGATCGCCCAAAAAGCCATATTGGTTCCGATTCTTGCGGTTGTGGCAGAAATTGCTTTTTGGGTAGGTTTGGTGCTAGTCGGAAAAGAAGCCGCAACCAAATATCGGCGTTACTTAAATCTGGGCGCGATCTGGAAGAGTGTAAAAAAATTGATCCGCCCAAAGAAGAGATCGAATTGACCTCTTTGGCGGTATCTATTTAGAGATGCAATGAATCGCCTCTGGAGAAAGCGTTTTAGGCGTTATCCGTGAGAACTTTGAGGCGAATCGTGCGATCGCCTTCATCATCCAAACTCACCTCCACAACTTCACCCGCAAGGCGTTCCAAACAAGAAAGGAGCGATCGCAAATGAGGGCTACTTGCGCCAGTATCTACATACAGCCTATCTGTCAGACTGCCTAGCCGCTTCCAGGTCATGTAAAATTTGGCGATCGTCTGTTCCAGTTGAGCCGCCTGCTTCACCATATCGGCGGCGGTATTTAAACAACCCAAACGCAAAGCTTCCTCTAGCGCCATTTCCACGTCAATGGAGGTGCGCTCAATTGCCTGGACTTGGGCCGCGGCGTCTAGGTATTTAGATAAATTCCGGGCATCTGATGTCACCTGTTTAACCGTATCGACATCAGGATTCCCGGCGACTTCCTCTTTCAGGGCGCTGATGTGAGATTCTGGTAATTTCTCCATTTCCCGCACCAGAGGAGACAGAAATCGAGGGGGAAGAGAACCCGCAGCTGCCTTTTCCTTGACTTCATCTGGCAGCAACTCTGAATTCATCGCTGTCCATTCGTCAGAGAGTTGCCGCACTTCGCGCCTGGTAATGCGATCGCCTTTATTCGCCGCATCTGTCACCAGTTGTTGGATTTCTGGAGAAGCCTTAGAGGTTTCGATGAAGGCGCGTTTGCTGAAGCTACGAATCGCATCCGGGTCAAGATGTCCCTCCTCTAAGAGGGTATCAGCACTATT
The DNA here is from genome assembly GCF_014698845.1 of Coleofasciculus sp. FACHB-1120. NCBI lineage: Bacteria > Bacillati > Cyanobacteriota > Cyanophyceae > Coleofasciculales > Coleofasciculaceae > Coleofasciculus > Coleofasciculus sp. FACHB-1120. The sequence goes on from NZ_JACJTV010000006.1 coordinate 79,006, forward strand.
TGCCAGTTGAATTAAGGAATATGCCTGACTTTTACTAATTTCCCGTTCTTTCAGCCAATTGAGAAATCCGGTACCGCGTCCGTCACCGCCTTGTTTCTCTCTATCTCGCACGATTCGCAAAATCCGCCCCCGCCAGATTTCTGTCTGCAAGTCGAAGCGATCGCACACCAGCCAAGCATTCTCTACCAGCTTCTGAAACTCAAACTCCGGAATCTGCTCATCCTCTGGATCGGGCAGATCGAAATTTAGATCGACTGGGTTCTGAAGGGCAGCAGCAAGTTCGCTGGGAGATTCGGGTGATTGCACCATTAGTAGCGCTCTATGGGGGTCGATCGCCTTATTATGACACAACCCGTAGCCGCAGACTCTCTAACACAAAAGCGCGATCGCTGCAACGTTAAAATACGAGCCAAATCTTATAGAGGGAAATATGTCAACAATTACCGACATCGGGAAATTAATTGTGCGGACTCCAGAAACCTGCGAAGGTCGTCCGCGAATTGCAGAAAGGAGAGTTCTGTGCAGTAAATGGCAGTTTTGTTTAAGCAGGGAGTAGCGCAGAAGAAATAGTCAATGAGTACGGATTTCTGACTTTAGCACAGGTTTATGCGGCATTAGCTTATTATCACGCTAATAAAGAATGAAATAGAAGCGATTTGGTAGAGGAAGAGGCGGATTATGACCGCTTAGAAGCGGAATACAAGGCGGGCAAGCTATGGTGAGTCAGATTCGCTTATATTTGGATGAAGATTTGAAAAGTATTCGGAGCGATCGCTTCCAGCAAAATTCGCTCAATGGTTGGCATTGCAATCTGTGGCTAAGATGCTGGCGTTTGTTTTGATTCTTCAACCGGAGGTATGGGGGAAGCTTGAGAAATAACGGTAGCACCTCGATATTTTAATCCCGATGTCGGTTGAGACACCGGAATATTTTCTGTTTTACGGACTTTACAAACCTGACCCCGGTATTTTCCTGTAACTTCAACTTCTGCTACTTCAACAGTTGGAGAGGTGGATTCGTAGTTAATCCCGCGATAGCTGAGTTGAGTCGTGTTGTCTTCCTGAAACTCAGATTGAGGCTCAATCTTAGGCTCAGATTGAGACTCAATCTGAGCCTCGACTACAGGCTGACATTGCTGCAAAAGTCGTCTCGCGCTTAGCAGTACAAGCCATAGCAGCAGTATCTGAATTTGCCACGGTGCTACAACCAAACTTACAAATAAACCGACAATAGAAATTGCAGCAGCGAGATAGTAAATTTCGTCAGCAGAATTTTGAAGGATATAAACAGCTAGCAGGGTAATCGCTAGCGGCATGATGAAAGACATGGACATATTTATCACTTCTGAAGTTACCTCTGAAACTAGAGTGCGAAGTGTTTTTAAAAATATAAGGGAATTGGTGCTAATCAGCCTACTACTCGTGGATTAACCTGCCTCATCCTTTTGGTTGAACAGTTGAATCCTACAATAGCTCGTATTCAAAAACTGGCTGAGGTTCCAAGCTAGAGAAGAAACTATCATAACTGACGGGAATGCGATCGCAACCTAACAAGGCGGCGACACATCTCTCTCATCGCTTGCCATTTGGTGACGACGCGGACTTTGTTTATATAGCCAGTAGAGGTGGGATCTTTCCGCCTCTACTGGGATTTGGCATCAAATGAACAATACTTAGGGAATTTTTACTGCTAAAAACGATACAAAGATTCTGACTTTAGAAAATCCGTATCGTCCATAAACTCAAGAATCTCTGATGCGATCGCATCTGCGTGACTTCCTGCCGCATCATGACCACAGTTGGGGATAATCTTAAACTTAGAACTGGGCATACAGGCATGAAGTTTTTCGCCATCAGCAACCGGGAACCATTGATCTTGATCGCCCCAGAGAATTAGAGTCGGACAGGCGATCGCCTTCAAGTTATCTTGGACGTTGCGAATTAAATTCGGTTCATTCTTTACCAATCGTTCGAGTTCTTGCGCCGCGTGTTGTAAATCCTCGGCAGTTTTCGTCAAAGCATTCGGAAATTCAACATACGGATAAGTAATCCAGTAAACTTCTTCCGGTGTAATTCGTGTCCAATCAACTACAACTTCCCGACGCCCGAAGGCTACAATTTGCCACAATAACGGTGCAAACAGTTGAGTCACGCGCAACCGATCCGCTATCTTAACTAAATCTAACGGCAAATCTGCTAATAATTGCATCCCCCAAAATGGCAATCGTTTGAGGAAAATCGGAACATTGATTACGACTAATCTGGCGAACAAATCTGGATGCGCTTGTGCAGTAGCGAGTGTCACTAATGCACCCAAAGATTGGGCTACCACAATAGCCGGTTCATTACATAATGCTCGTACAATCTGCTCTAGTTCGAGTGATTGATGACCGAGTATTTCCGGGTGTGATGGCATCTCGGAAAAACCGTGTCCTTTCGCATCGAAACAGATGACGCGAAAATGCTTTGACAGCGGCTCAATTGCATAACGCCAGTTGTAGCTCCAGCTCGCCACTCCATGCACTAAAAATAGCGGCGTACCTGTACCTTTTTCGCCATAAGCAATTTTTACAGGATTGCCGTTAGCATCTGAAATGGTTATCGTTTGACGCCCGTTTGGAAATGTAGCTTCCCACCAGTCTTTCTTACTCATCTGTTGTACAATTCCCTTGAGAATCGAATTCAAGGGTTAGCCAATAAACTTTGCTTGCAAGGAATTAAAAATATCAGATTGAAAAGGAGAAACGAATTAAAGTTTTTAATTTTTAATTTTTATTTGGTTATCGCTTGCCATAGCAGATTCAGGATAAAAAGACTGAAAGCAGCAATGAAAATCACAAAAAGCATTAACCCACCCAACAACAGAATGATAAACCACCAATCTGCCCTTTGACTCTGCCGAGGAGAAGCGAGATGAGCTTCTAGAAGCATCATGTTTTTAGCATTCGCTTTCCAGGTAGCGTCAAAGAAATCCCCCAACACCGGCACAGTGCCAACTAAAGTTTCAAAAATAATATTTAGCACCATCCGCACCAAAGCTTCTCGTGGTAGCCCCAGCAGCGCTGCCTCCAGCACGATATAGCCTGACAAGGCACTTCCTAGGATATCTCCGCCTCCAGGGAGCAGTCCAAGTAGAGGATCGATGCCCACGCGGTAGGAAGTTCCCGGAATCGCGATCGCATTATCCAGGATATAAGTCAGCGATCGCAGGCGCTTAATTCTCGCTGAGTTGGCGTCCGCCGATCTTATGGGAGGCTTGGGAGGAGGCTGAGACATCAGAATCGATAATGGGGTAGTGGCTAGCGGCGAGTGAAAAAATCGTTACCCCCTACTCCTGACGGACAAGCAAGAAAGCTTCTTGCTGTTGGAATCAGTATTCAGCACCTCAAACCCATGTCTTCGGGGGGTACAGAAGACATTTGTTGTTCTACAGATGTTAGAGTCGTCAGCGTTGAGTCAGGAGTGGGAACCTGTTCGATTTGAGCCAACAGGGTTTGCGCTTGTGTGTCTCCCTTGTCAGCCAGATTATTTAGGTAGAGCTTGAGTTCGTCGGCAAGGGTCGTGGGAATGTACATGGCTACCACTCCGACTTCTGGTGTGAGCTTCTTTTATGCATCATAGCCTCGTCAGGCGCTAGATTTAGGCCCGGCTCGTTGTAATTTAATCAAGTTGCAAGTTCAATATCTAAACTAACCTTAAACTTTTCCCGCTTCAAGCGTGGCTCTGGTATTTCTAAAGACAGTTGACATTCATCAGCGACTTTGATAGCACCTATCTACAGGTTGAGATTGTTTAATAGACGACAGACAGCCTAGAAGAACTCGCTAGAATTAAGACAGAGAGGAGTTTCAAAATTTCTTCTCTTTTCACTGTTTCATTTGATCGTGTTGAGTTTGCAATTATCTTTTTATGGAATTAAGTAGCCAGTCTTCCACCTCTTCTGACCAACCTCCTCCGCAAAGGTGGGCAGAGTTTCTGGGAACTGCAATTGCTTTGTTGACTTTGACCTTACCTGTGTTTGCGATCGCTCACTACTCCCCAAGCCGCGCTGAAAGCTTGCAGCAGCAAACCAGCTATTCAATCCCGATACCCGAAGACTGACCTTCAGGATGCAATAAATGGATATTGTCTAATCCTTGAATCTGGGCTGCCAAAGATTCCGTATTGACCTTCTTCCCGTAGAATGCTCACAAGGGCTATCTGAAAGGATGAAGGATGAAGGAGGAATCTTTGGATTTCTCCTTCAACAATGGGTGCGATTCGTAGTCGCTGTCAAGTAACTACGTTAAGGCTCTACAGCCTTCAGCCTGACATCAGCGCACCCCCAATACTTTGTGTTGCTTGGAGAAACTGGAGAAACGTTTTGGATTTAACACGCATTCCTGCTCAACCCAAACCAGGTCTAATTAACGTCCTGGTTGAAATTACTGCTGGTAGCAAAAATAAGTACGAATACGATAAGGACTTACAAGCCTTTGCCCTAGACCGGGTGCTTTATTCTTCGGTGCAATACCCTTATGACTACGGCTTTGTCCCCAACACCCTAGCAGATGATGGCGATCCCCTGGATGGGATGGTGTTGATGGAAGAGCCAACATTTCCGGGGTGTGTTATTCTAGCGCGACCTATCGGAATGTTAGAGATGATTGACGGGGGAGATCGGGACGAAAAAATTCTGTGCGTTCCCGAAAAAGATCCGCGCTACGCTCACGTCAAATCTCTCAAAGACCTTGCACCGCACCGACTAGACGAAATCGCAGAATTTTTCAAGACCTACAAGAATTTAGAGAAAAAGGTCACAGAAATTCTGGGTTGGCAAGATGTCGATAAAGTGATGCCGCTGGTGGAGCAATGCATTAAAGCTGGTAGCCAAAAGTAGGGCTACCAACGCTACGTGAGCGTACTAGGGAAAAATTGAGGGATGAAGTGGTTTGAGAACGTTAGAATCAGCTTTAGCTGAGAAAACTTTTCATGCGCCGAACCCTAGTGCTGATAGATACAACATGAGGAAAGTGCAGGCATGGCAAGAGAAGCAATCAGCGCCTTGCACTTTCTCAACGGTGTTAATAACCTTTCTTGTATGCAGCGATCGCTTCTTCTATCAAAAATTCATAGTTGCACCCTTACCCGGGCAAATCTAGACTATGTAGGGAGTATCAGTATTGATAGAACCCTGTTGGATGCCGCCGGTATACTACCCTATGAACAGGTACAAGTTGTTAATGTCTCAAATGGAGCGCGCTTGATTACCTATGCAATCGCCGCACCGGCAAATTCAGGGGCAGTGGAACTCAATGGTGCAGCGGCTCGTTTAGGAATGAAGGGCGATCGCTTAATTATCATGACCTACGGGCAATTTAGCCCCGAAGAATTGAAAACTTATCATCCTAAAGTTGTTCTCGTAGACGGGCAAAATCGGTTAACAGAAGTTCGTCGCTACGACGATCTGCTAAGCGTGCAGCTAACTTCTTGAGTGAATATATGTCTTCAAAAGAACCAGCGGCACCAAATCCTCAAATGTCCAATCCCACAGCGAGTCAGTCAACCCAAGCTGACGCCGAGTTTGTGGTGCAGTTTTGGGGTGTGCGGGGCAAAATAGCCGCCGCTGGGAAGGAGACGCTTCGCTACGGCGGTAATACCCCCTGTGTGGAAATGCGGGTAGGCTCTAAACGATTAATCTTTGATGGCGGCACCGGCTTGCGTTTATTGGGTAATCAATTACTGCGCCAAATGCCGGTGGAAGCTTACATCTTCTTTACCGATTCCCAAAGCGATCGCATTCAAGGCGTTCCTTTTTTCGTTCCTGGCTTTATTAAGGGCAATTGTTTTCATATTTATGGGGCAGCAGGATCTGACGGAGCATCAATCAAACAAAGTCTCAGCGACCAGATGACGCCTCCGAATTTTCCAGTCCCCATACAGGTGATGCAATCAGAACTACAGTTCTATGACCTGACTCCCGGCGAGACGGTCGCGCTAGACGATATCACGATTGAAACCTGTTTAACCAACAATACCCTGCGGACAGTAGGCTACCGAGTCACCTGGAAGGGATACACGGCTGTCTACGCGACGGGTGCAGACAACAATCCCGACGCCCTAGATGAAAACTTGCTCCACTTAGCCCGGAAAGCCGATTTACTCATTTGCAATGCGACTTCCCCGGCACTAGACGAAGTTTTAGGGATGGACGGCAAGTCTTTTAACCCGGCTGACTTTGCTGTTAAACTCTGCGAAAATCCCTTCTGGCAAACCTGTGTCAAAGCGGCTGATACGGCTAACGTCGAAAAATTGGCGATCTTTAGCTACGAACCAGACTACGACGATGATTTCCTCGACCAAGTGGAAGCGCAAATCCAATCAGTGTTTCCGAATGGATTACTCGCCCGCGAAGGAATGATTTTGCCCGTAAGGTAACGGTCATCAGAGTTTTGAGCCAGAAAAAAGTTCTTCGATTCAAAACTCTTCCTAATCCCTCCTACCAACTATTAACAACCGAAGAACTCAAAGAAGAAATTACCCGACTAATTTCTTGTAGTTTCTGAGTAACTTGACCGCTGTTCAATAGCATTTCTGCCTGAGCCAAACCAGAGGATAAATCTGAGGCGAGACCGCAATGCCACAGGTAAAAACCACCGTTCCAGATGGCTGCTTGCATAAGTTCGCTTTTGTTACCTTTCAGAATTGCTTGCATTTCTTCTAACAGCTCAGTTGTAGAGTTTAGGGCGACTTCCTTTCCCTCAAAGCCGTAGTCACGGGGATGAAGCAGGAGGCGTTCCGGAGACGAACCGGGTTGCCAAGTTCCAATAATCGCCGTGCGATCGCGCGGTAAATCGCAGCTACCTTCTAATCCCTTCACTGCTGTGAAATACTGGGGATTGCCTCGTAATGCCGAAGCGTCTTGAAACATCCCTTCAGTGGGAGGATGCACAAACCCCGTCACAACGTGAGCTTCCCCCGCGTAAGGACACCACATTAACTCCATCGTTGCAAAGGGAGGGCGTTTGCCAATTTGGTCGCGGTAGGGAACCAATCCCGCCGCCTGGGGGAAATGCCTGGGCAAATACACAAAGCCTAGCTGAGTCGCCTCAAACACCTGCTGGACGAGAGATAGGGATAACTCAGCCCAATTGATGCCCAATCCCTGCCAAATCTCAATCAGTGGCAAGCCTTCCTTTGTGGGCATTCGGTCGCCCCCGTGCATCACCACTGCCTGTCCAGCCGTTGCTAGGATTAACGCTGTCAATGGCGTCACAGGAGCCGTGCGCGATCGCCCATCATAGGGCGTTCCCAGAACGATAACCGGGCGTTCTGAGTCAATAGGTTGCAGTTTTGGCCCTAGTCCGTCGTAAGCGTCTAACATCCCTGCCAACTCTTCGCCGGTGGGACGCTTAATCCGATGGGCGATCATAAATGCCCCAATCTGGGCTGGTGTTGCTTCCTCTAAGAGCATCATCCGTGTCGCTTCCTCGGCTTCAGCGCGACTTATATTTTCGCCCGTGTGGACGCCACTACCCACTTTTCGGAGAATTTCTCTGAACTCATTACTCATAGTATTTTGTTGTAGTCAATAGTCATCAATTTTTTGCCAATGGCTAATTATTAGAAAACTTTTTCTGCCATTAGCCATCAACCATTAGTTAACAGTTATAGAAGCATCCGAGCCAATTTCAGTGTTGTTGCCAATTGCTCCTTCAAATTGCATCGGGACTAACTCGCGTACCATCTTGCAAAAGTGCTGAATGGGGGGAATCAGCAAGCGATCGCGCGTTGTCACCATCACCACCTGACGAGACAAGCTGGGATCTCCTAGCGCGTCGGCTAAGTTTGGCGTCCCCGGCGCGGGTGTGGAATCAATGCCTCGAATCGCCAGCGTTGCATCCTGGCGAGCATCTACCAAAGCTGACTGGGGCAAGAGGGCAATCAATTCTCCCTGGCGCACGACACCGCGAAAGGCATCAAGTGTATTTAACTCCATCACCGCCTGAAGATTAGCGCCTTGCCGCAAAAATCGTTCTTGTACCAGGCGTTGCATCCCGTAGCCATCCTTAAATACCACTTGCGGGTAGTGAACGAGTTCTGACCAGGGCACCTGTTTGTACTTAGTCAGGGGATGATTTGCAGCCATCAAGATTTCGATGCGTTCATTGTATAAGACATCGACCACCATATCCGGGCTAGCTGTTAAAAAGCGGTTATTCATCACGATCGCGACATCAACCATTCCGTCTCGCAAGACTTTGAGAGCGCGATCGCTTCCTAGGGAAGTTACCCGCAGCTGTACCGCCGGGTAATCTCGGCAAAACTGCTGTAACACGGAGGGCAAGTATTGGGCGCAAACTGAGTGAATCGCTGCCACACAGAGTTCTGGTTGCTTTCCTGCCAACAAGTCTGCTAATTCTTGTGTGGCTTGTTGCCACTCTTGGCAAATTTTCCGGGCGCGGGGCAAAAAGCGTTCGCCCCCGACTGTTAGCTTTGCCTGAGCTGTGCGATGAAACAGAGAAATACCAAGGTCTGTTTCCAGAGACTGGATTTGCCTGCTAATCGTGGACTGAGTGAACCCACACTTTCGCGCCGCTTGCTGAAAGCTGCCGGTTTCAGCAACTGCCAGAAAGGCTTGCAACTGCTCTAGTCGCATGATATGTAGCCTAAATTACATTTAAAGCCGATGAAATGAATTTAGCGGATTTGCTTAACTGTTTTGGTAGGGCTTGATACAGCAGCTTATTCAGGGTGGCACACGCGGGTTTTACCATAGCAGGAACGGGAAAACCATTGGAAATAAATACCCTGTCCGCCAACCGTATACTCAGCAATGCGATGCTGTAAGCGATCGCATCAAAATGAGTGATGAAAATATCCCTTAACAGTCTCTGATGAATCAGCATGAAGAAACAACCGTCGCTCCTAGTAGCCAGCCGAAACCAACACAACTTGCAACTATTAGCACAATTCCTGATTCAGGAAGGATACCCGATTCTCACCGCTGACAGTTTAGAGGAGTTTGAGCAAGCTTTGAGACATTCGGCGCAAATCAGTCTCGCCTTAGTCGATATCTCTAGCATCGACAGTCGGATTTGCGAATGGCTGCGACAGGAAGCAATCCCCATTCTGATGCTTTCTAATCAGGCTGACTCAATCGACTGGCAGTTTGCACTGATCGCTGGCGCTGCTGACTATCGCATCAAACCCATCGGTAAAGCAGAACTGTTGACGCGAGTGAGTTCAATTTTGAAACACAAATCTAAGCATGAGCTTGGCAAAGCCGACGAGAAGAAGCAGCGAAAAGTGACGCTTCTCCGACCTGAGTCTCCCCAAATGTTCGATGATTTGGCTTTTAGAGACGCCCTGACAGGAATTGCCAACCGCCATCATTTTGAAGAAATTCTGGAACGGGAATGGAGACGTGCTGCCAGAGAGGCAAGGTTTCTGTCGATGATTATCATTAATCTGGATTTTTTCAAGGTTTTTAAAGAGACCTACGGACTTCAGCGAGGCGATTATTGTCTCAGAGAAGTCGCAAAATCTCTCAGCGCTGCTGTGAAAAGATGTGGAGATGTTGTCGCTCGATATGGAGGTGAAGAATTTGTGACACTTCTCCCTGATACCAATCGCTCTGGGGCGATTGTCGTAGCCGAGGCAATGCGTTTAAATGTGACAGCTTTAAATATTTCCTACGCAAATTCCCCGATTGGGGATCGAGTGACTATCAGTTTAGGCGTTGCTACGTTGATTCCTGAGAGAAATTCCACACCGCAAGCTTTGATTGCTGAAGCGCAAAGGATGCTATCTGTAGCCAAAGAAGAAGGACGCGATCGCTTTAAAATCCATCCGATTGCAGGGAATCCGTAGGATATAAACACCTAATATTCTGTCATTGTCCACGAGAATATGGCAATTTTGCCTGAATTACGCTAGCAATATAGAGAAACCAAAATAAAAGGGGAAATTTAAAGAAGCCACTGTAGATTTTAGCGGCACGAAACCCACACTACCTGGGAATTCTGGCTTAATTCCTCTGCAAAGAAGGGAGTTTTGTCAAAAGTGCTAACCGTTTAGAATCGCTCGATTTAGCCCCGATCCAGCCAAAAGCAATAGGTCTGGCGCTGATCGACAAGGACGTTTTTTACCAACGTGTTGAGAATGCTGCAAACGAATTCGGAATCGGCAAATACCCTTTCTCTCTGGCTCTAAGCAAAGCGCCGTTATTGAGCAGCTAAGTCTACCTCACGGAATGCAGAGTACATTAGTTAAACCGCTAGTAAACTGCTAGTTGTCAGAAAGTTCCTAGGGATCGTTCGCAATCTACTAAGAGATTAAGTATGAGCCGGATTTTGTTGCTTGTAGAGCAAAAAGAAAACCGCCGCCTGCTCTCAGAGTGGCTTGCTGGGCATCACGAAGTATTGCTACCCGATGAAAAAGAGAACAGAAGAGAGGGAGCCGAGGAGTCAGGGAGCCGGGAAGAAATATTATTCAGCCCTCAGCCTCGTAGAGACGCGCTCAATCGGCATCTCCTCAGTTCTCAGCCTTCTCAGCCGGAATGGGGTCTCCCCGCCCTAGCGGCGCTCAGCACTCAGCACGGGCAGGGTACTGTTCTGCCCCTTCCGCTCAGTCCTCAATCCTTAATCCTCAACATTCCTTTTGATCTATGCATTTTAGATAGCTTGGCTCTACAACAGCTTTGGGAACAGGTACAAGCTAGAAAAGCATCTGAATTACCAGTTTTTCTGCCATTTCTGTTGATTGTTCCTCGTCAGGATGTGGGGTTGATGACTCGACACTTGTGGAAAAGTGTTGATGAGTTAGTCACCATCCCCATTGAGAAGATGGAATTGCAGGTGCGAGTGGAGATGTTGTTGCGGACGCGACAACTCTCGTGGGATCTCAAACAGTGCCATGCTGAGTTAAAGGAGACAAACGAGCGATCGCAACAGGAAATTGTCAAGCATCAGCAAGCAGAAGCCCAACTCCGACAAAGCGAAGAAAAATTCCGGCAGTTTCTCGAAGCAGCACCAGACGCGATCGCAATTGTTGGCGCAAGCGATCGCATCGTTCTCGTTAACACTCAAACTGAGAAAATGTTTGGCTATGAACGCGATGAATTGCTTGGCAATACCTTGGAGATGTTGCTACCCGATTACATCCGGCGCGTACACGATAAAGAACGCACCGACTCTTGTTGTGAACCTCAAGTCCCACCAATGGGAGTGGGTTTTGAGCTATTTGCCCGACGCAAGGATGGCAGTGAGTTCCCCGTAGATGTCAGCCTCAGCCACATTGAAACCCCGCAAGGATTTCTCGTCACTAGCATTATCCGCAACATCACCGTTCGCAAGCAAGCAGAAGAAGAAATTCACAAGGCGTTAGAACAAGAGCGACAATTAGGTGAATTGAAATCTCGCTTTGTGTCAATGGTTTCTCACGAGTTTCGCAATCCGCTGACCTCGATTTCTCTTTCTGCCCATATGTTAGAACATTGCTCTAATGAATGGTCTCAGGAGAAAAAAAGCAAATATTTACTGCGGATTAAAGACATCGTGAGAAATATGACAGATTTGTTAGAAGATGTGCTTTTAATCGGCAGAGCAGATGCTGGAAAATCAGAATTCAACCCAGTCTCCCTCGACCTAACAGAATTCTGCCGTAATTTAGTAGAAGAAATCCAAATGAGTGCTAGCAATCAGCACCAGATAAATTTTGTTAGCAATCAAACCCAACTCAATCCTGAAAGTTTAAATAGTGAAGTTTCCTCTCTTCAATGTTCTCATCTAGAAGTTTTAACCAGTTATGAAAATGAATCCGACACCATCGTTTTTATGGATGAAAAATTGCTGCGACAAATACTTAATAATTTGTTGTCCAATGCCATTAAATATTCCCCCCAAGGCGGTATCGTGCATTTTGCATTGACTTATGAGAATAGAGAGGCAACTTTTCAAATTAGAGATGAAGGAATCGGCATTCCTCCAGCAGATTTATCCCGGCTCTTTGAAACATTTCATCGAGCCAAAAATGTTGGTAAAATTCCTGGAACTGGCTTAGGGCTGGCAATTGTCAAAAGATGCGTAGAAATACATGGAGGCAAAATAGCAGTGGATAGCCAAGTTGGGGTAGGCACGACTTTTTCCGTGACACTTCCTTGTTAACTTGCTTGTTAATAGTCATTGGTTACGGGTGATTCGCTAGTGACTAATGATGATTAACTAATCACGATTAACTGTCCATTCTTTTAAAGCGATCGCTATCCCTTGTTTTAATTCGGGGGTGAGATTTTCGTTGTTAGCGAGTTGTTTTAATTGCTGGTAAGCGACGGGAAATTTTTTGAGGGCAGCAATCGCGTGCAGTTTTACCCCCGCATCGGGATCTGCCAACAGCTCAATTAACTGGTTGATCGCGATGGCATCGCCTAGCTGTCCCCATGCCATTGCTACCGCTTGTTTAACCTTGGGATCTTGAGCAGTTGAGCTTTCTGATTCAAGTGCTGTCACCAGGATTTTAGCGGCGGTTGGGACTAATCTTGGAGAATCCACTCGCCCTAAAACGGTGACAATTTCCTGCCATAACACCGGAGACTCAACAGAAAGAGCTTGTTGCAAATACTCCAAGGCGGCTGCTGTTTGGGGGAGCGATCGCACGATGTCTACTTGCAAGCTAAGCGGCGTATTCGGGGACGCGAGTACCTGAAACAAGGCAGCGGCGGCTTCATCTGTCCCCAGCCGTCCTAATGCGATCGCACTATGCTGGCAAACTTCCAAATTAAAGTCAAATAGCAGCGGTTGCAGCTGAGTTACCAGATCCAATTCTTCTAATAAATCGGAACGCATCCCCAAGCCAATTACGGCTTCTTTTCTCACCTGTGCCGCTGGATCTTGCAAGGCATCCATCAATACTGGCGGAATCCGGCTGTCGTGAAAACTACCCAGTGCTTCAATCGCCGCGGCTCGAATCGAAGATTGGGGATCTTGAACCACGTTCAGGAGAGGCGCAATCGTTTCGGAACGGCGGATCTGGGCAAGCGATCGCACGGCTAACAGTCGTGTCTCTGGTTCTGCTAATAATTCGGTCAATGCCTCCACAGCAGGGGAGCCGATATGCGCTAAAGCAGCCGCTGCTGCCACGGTGAGTTCTTCATCCTCAGATGTTTTCAGCAGCTCTACTAAGGCGGTGATGACGGCAGGATTGTCAAATTCTCCCAAGATGCGACCAGCGAACCAACGCTCCTCCAAGTCTGCGTCTTCGTCTTTCAGGATGGAAATCAAAGGTGCGATCGCGCCTTCCCCTAGCTTGGGTAACACCTTCGCCACTTCCCACCGTTCCTGAAAATCCCCGGCGTCAAGTACATCTAAAGCCAGGTTCAGTAATTGCTCTAAGTAAAGCGAGTTAGAATCTTCTCCTCTTTCCGACTCCCCCTGCCTTCCCTCTTCTTTGCTAAGTGGCAGTTGCTGCAAGCATTGGTTTAACAATGACCAGTTTTTTTGCTGTGCCGCAATAGTAGCCTGCTCTAAAACACTTAATAACATCATTTAAATCACTTTTACTCAATTTTAACCCGACACGCTTGACGTAAACTAACGACCCTTGTTTCCTGAACCTGGATGCCTTTGAGTTTCACAAGCTAGTTTACCTAGAATCTTGGTGGAGATACTAGATTTGCCGATATTGCCGATAAATTAGTATAGAGGCTGCGCTTGCTTGATTTTGACGAATAGAAACCTTTCTCAATCAACTCCTGCTCCGTCTGCAAATGTAAAACAAGCATTGATTTAATGCATTAATTTTATTGTTAAATAATTGTATAATTAAAAGAACTAAATTGCAGCCTTTCTCTTTTATAACTAATTTTTTAAATCAATATTGACTAACCGTATAGGCTTATTGAAGGTAGATAGTTTTATAAAATTGTTGCCGCTCTCTACAATTAATATGGCAATCGATTTCTTCCTGTCACGCAGCCTCAAAGTCGGCAATTGAACATTTTGGGTAGGAAAAACTGATGCTAGTAACGATGGAACTGCGCTGGTTTTATCACGGCATAATCCCCACACAGATTGAACATTGGTTTAATCAAGAGAGCCTCAGTGGACAGATGGAATCGCCAGAAAATAGAGAAGACTGGTATTTATACTTACCTAACTGTGATTACCTGGGTATCAAACTGCGGCAAGGAAAGCTGGAAATCAAGTGGCGTCAAGCCGAATTAAAAGTGCTGCGTTTTGGGGATTTGGTGGAGGGGAAAGCAGAGAAATGGGCGAAGTGGACGTGTGAAGATCCCACCTCAAAATGCTTTATTCCCGCAGAGGTGGCGGGAAAAGAGTCGTGGATGAGTGTGAAGAAGGAGCGATCGCAGCGTGTTTACCAAGACTGTGCTGTTGAACTCACTCAGCTAAATATTAATGGCAAGGATTCGTGGAGTCTGGCTTTTGAAGCTACAGGCGAAGATGACAAGCTCATGGATAACCTTGGAACAGTAGCCAGCCAAGTATTTCAAACTTACCAAGGTTCAAAGTTGCAAGGTAAGGATTCTTTTGCTTATCCTAACTGGCTGTCTGTAGTTGGGGAGTGACGCTAGCGCACTGACCCAATCTATAATCTTTATTCACTCAACAGTATTAACCGTGGAATCGTAACGCGACGATTGGCAGTAAGCTATTTTACGGCGTTCGTGGCGATTCAACATGGCAACGATTAACGATAACTACCTCAAACTCAAAGCTGGCTATCTGTTTCCGGAAATTGCGCGGCGGGTGAATGCCTTCGCAGAGGCAAATACTGACGCAAAAATTATTCGCCTGGGAATTGGCGATGTCACCGAACCCCTACCAGAAGCCTGTCGCACGGCGATGATTAAAGCCGTTGAAGATATGGGCGATCGCGCTTCCTTCAAAGGCTATGGCCCAGAACAGGGTTATGCTTGGTTGCGGGAGAAAATTGCGGCGCATGACTTCCAAGCGCGGGGATGCGACGTTGATGCTTCCGAAATCTTCATCTCCGACGGTTCTAAGTGCGACACGGGTAACATTCTCGATATCTTTGGCGACGATAACGCGATCGCTGTCACCGATCCGGTTTATCCCGTGTATGTAGACACCAACGTAATGGCGGGACACACTGGTGCTGCTAACGATAAAGGCGAGTTTGGCGGCTTGGTGTACATACCCATCACCGCAGAGAACAACTTCACCGCTGAGATTCCCTCGCAGAAAGTTGACTTAATTTATCTCTGCTTCCCCAATAATCCTACGGGAGCAACCGCCACCAAGGAACACCTGAAAGCATGGGTGAACTATGCGAAAGCTCATGGCTCAATCATTTTCTTTGATGCGGCTTACGAAGCTTTTATCACCGATCCAGCGCTTCCCCATTCCATCTACGAGATTGAAGGTGCAAGAGATTGTGCGATTGAGTTTCGCTCGTTTTCCAAGAATGCAGGCTTTACCGGAACCCGTTGTGCATTGACGGTTGTGCCGAAAACGCTGAAAGCACAAGCCGCCGATGGTTCTGATGTGGAACTGTGGAAGCTGTGGAACCGCCGCCAGTCCACCAAGTTTAATGGCGTGTCTTACATCGTGCAACGCGGTGCAGAGGCAGTTTACTCTGAGGAAGGACAGGCGCAAACGAAGGCGCTAGTCAACTTCTACATGGAAAATGCCAAGATTATCCGCGAACAACTGACAGCAGCCGGATTAGCGGTGTATGGCGGCGTGAATGCGCCTTATGTGTGGGTGAAAACGCCCAATGGTTTATCGAGTTGGGATTTCTTCGATAAGTTGCTGCAAACTTGCAATGTTGTCGGAACTCCTGGTTCTGGTTTCGGTGCTGCGGGGGAAGGTTATTTCCGCATTTCGGCATTTAATAGCCGGGAAAATGTGAATGAGGCGATGAAGCGAATTACCGAGAAATTTAAAGTGTAAAAGGTTGCGGTGGGCAATGCCCACCCACGCTACCACTACGTCAACTTGCTGTACAGTTTTTACTAAAGAGAGACAGAATTTCGGTAGTTGAGCTTCGAGCCTGGGATGAGCGACCAAGAAGAACCCGTAATCATGGAAAGAATTTCCGATGAAGCTTTGGTGGTTCGAGGAGGTGCTAACCGTCCGGTAGACATTCAGCGAGGGATTGGGATTCATCCAAGTCCAAGTGGTGTAAGTGGAGTATCGGTACAGAGTGCAGCAGGCGTATCTCTAGCAGAACTAGCAGCAGCAATTCCTCATACACAAGTCGGTGTTACAACTGTAGAAGAGGTTCGTCAAGCAGGTGGTGATGTAATTCGCACTTCTGGAAGAAGTCCATATCATGCAACCTTAACTGGACTATTTCCTGAACAGATGAGCGCTCTTTTAACTCCAACAATCGCTAACCCAGCACGAGAAACTTAGACATTAGAGAAAAGATATGGAAAAGCTGAGAGTTTTTGCAGACTTTCATAATGCAGATGTTGAAGATCGGCTGCGTTTAAACTGTATTGGAACTATGGAAGACCTAGCTCATCAGCAAATCTCATTGCAAGATGGTCAAGTTCTTACACTTTACAGTGAGGAGTTGGAAGTTGATGGTGTAATCCAGTATTCGACAGAAGAAAACTTGTGGGTTGCTGTAATTGATTGGAATGCAATTCGGGAAAGAGAGTTGATTGTCCAGACTGAAAACTAGCATTAATAGAGCGAATCTTGATGGCTAGCACTACTCAACGGCTCACCCTGCAAGAGTTCCTGAAGCTGCCAAATATTGAGGAGTCGCCAGCTTGGGAGTTAGTAGACGGACAAATAAATCAAAAATCTATGCCCATAGCTTTCCACAGCATCTTGCAGAAACGGCTGATGGCTACAATTGACCAAGTGGATTCACCCTATGAAGCTTTTCCAGAGCTACGCTGCATCTTAAGTAGTAATTCTGTCGTTCCTGATATTACAGTTATTCACCAAGACCGAGTCCCTTCTGAGAATATCGCTGTTGAAGGTGCCCCTGATTGGATGATTGAGATCCTTTCACCCGACCAAAGCACCACTAAATTGATTGCTAAAATTCAAACTTGCCTGCAAGAAGGAACTTAATTAGGGTGGCTTATCGATCCGACAGAAGGAGTGATTATTGTGCTGTGGTCAGATACTCGGATGGCATTGCTGAGAGATAGCGATCGCTTGCCTGTACCCCAAGATATCCCATTAGAACTGACAGTTGAGCGAGTATTTAGCTAGTTACGGCGGGCAAGTTGAGGATATATAATAATAAGTCTCAATGGTTTTGGTAGGTAAGGCTCACCCTGCGAACAGCCAAAGGTGTTTGACGAACCAGAACAGCAGCTTCCCGTCCCTTTATTTGCTAGCGAACTACATCTGACTGTAGGGGTTGTATTTGGTATATTTACCTTTTAGGCAAGCAAGAATAGGTTTAAAAATAAATGCAACTAAATAACCCTGTGCTTATTGGTGTATTTATTACTTCTATTACTGCTATTGCTAGTGTGATTACTACTTTGCTTACTTCTCTCATTTCTACTGATTCTCAAACCAGGCGAGAGAATAAAATTTGGCTTAGAAGTGAACTAAGAAATATATATGGGGGAGCTATTCAAAGCTTGGCAACTCTTCTAACTCTTTCAAGTATTGAAAGCAACATGGATATTATAGAGGGAGCTATAGTTGACGCAAAAAAATGGTTGGCTCTTTCATTAATATATTTTGAACCTAAACAAAAGAAAGCATCTAAATTATTTGAAGAGGAAATATATTTATTTATTTCAGGACAATACAAGCAATTTTTGATTAACGCTAAGATGAAAGGATTCCAACCATCAGAAAAATATCAAGGTGTAAATGATGTTTATGGAGCAGCAGATGTAATGCTTAAAAGAATTATGGAAGTTGCATATCAAGACAAAAGATTATAGTGAGTGGAAAATGGACTTCAGTCAAGGAGATATCTACAGTTTTCAAGCTCACTTAGCTCATCTGATAAGTGTGAGGAGCGATCGCATCTTTACTGTGATCGCTCCCATAAATTCAAGTCAAGGCGCGATCGCTCCCATTAATTGACGGAAAAAGGCGAACGAAGATTGTCTGAATCAGACCTTGACAACTTTCCACAAGATGAAACCAACTACTGCAACTCCAATTCCACCTACTTGCAGTATGTTATGCAACATCGCGCCTGAAACCCCCAGGAATACCAGGACAATTGACACTGCGATCATTCCTAATCCAATAGTGACAAGGATTTTGCCCCATTGAGGAGCTTTGGTATTTTTCGGTTCGTTCATAAGTTAGGAGTCTATGAATATTTGCTTAGCCAAGAGGGTCTAAAAGTCTTGTAAACCTCTGAAACTATTGTATGAGAAAGTGATGATACTGCTACCGATGAATTCGTTACCTCTACTATTGAGCGCGGTGCGATCGCGCTCATCTAATCCTCAAAGATGGCATCAAACAGCGATCGCTTAACCCTGAAATTTATCCCTACCAGGTCTTGATACAATTGCTCTAAGCTATCAATGGTAATTTTGCTATCTGCTTGAAGTGTCCTAATAATTGCCAACGTTCCCTTAACATTCAGTCCCAAGCGAGTTGCTTCCTTCCTGGCTGCAAAATCATCCAAAATAATGTAGTCTGTTTGCAATTCAATACCAAGCGCGATCGCTTCCGCCTCTCCTCTCCCTAGCCGCATATTTATACTGTTAGCTAAGGAAGTTAATTTAATTGTCTTGGCTGAAACTTTACCGGAATCAATCAAAGCTTTCACTTGCAGACAAGCTTCGTCAGATTTAGCACTGATTTCCTCTGCAACAAATATTGGTAGATAGAATTTATCGGTAGAGTCAACAAAACTATCCAAAAATTGCAGCCGTGATAAAAAAATTAATGGGGAGGAGTTAAAAATGACCTTCAAGAGAGCTTACCAATTCTTCTCAAGTGGAATATCTTGTGGAGTTAAATAGGAAAACTCAAGCCCCATCAAGTCTAATAACGTAAGAAATGCATCCGGCTCTACTCCCATAATTTCTGCTGCTTTTTTCAAGCTAATAAGTTTAGAAAACAAAGCTCCCAACACAAACAGAAATATTTCTTTCTGCTCAATATCGTCGAATAGTTGTATTTCTGAAGCAACGCTTCTTAGCACTTCCTTGCTAGTCATGGGGCTTTTAGACTAATGGCAGGATACGCTTTAAGCATAGACTATTTACCTTGACATAAATACTATTGACTAAAAAACTTCTCACCAGTAGCACTTAAGCCATATCAACTCGCTTTAAGGAGTCTTGACTCTACTGTTAGATTGCAAGCAAAGATACATTCACGGTATTCGAGTGGATACCGATGCTGTCTAGTGAGTTTTGAAATTGAAGCAGCCGCAAAGAGCCGAATAGACAAGCTTTACTAGAGGAGTCAGAATAAGCGAACGATCGCTTCCATAAATTGACGGGGTTAATTAATTGACAGAAATGTGCGATCGCAAACTATATCAGTGGGTAGAGCTTAGTGTGGCGGGGTGATCTATCTTAAGGTTCTACCTAGTCCTTGAGAAATTTTCTAGCGTGAAGGTATAGCTCACTCAAGCATAGAAAAAAGATTTTTATGACAACCGACGTTTCTACTGATATCAACAAGAACAAAGGTATTAATGGATCGCTTTTGACTGGCGCTCTTTTGATTGTTTTGGGGATAGTTGCGATCGCTGTACCGAATGTCTCGACAATTGTCGCTGAGACTTGGATTGCTTTGATCCTAGCTAGTGCGGGAGCGACTAAGGCAGTCTATGCCTTTCAAACTCGCGAGCAAGGCGGTTTCATTTGGAAACTCCTGTTGAGCGCCCTCTACATTGCCACAGGCGTAATGCTTTTCTTTTACCCCTTAACAGGTGTCCTGACGCTGACTCTGTTGCTAGGTAGCTTTTTGCTGACAGAAGGTGTATTCAACCTGATCCTGGCATTCCGGGTGCGTCCGCAACAGAATTGGACATGGGTACTGACAGACGGCATCATTACGCTAGTGTTGGGCGCAATGATTTGGTTCCAGTGGCCCTTCAATGCGCCTTGGTTGATTGGGACGCTAGTAGGTGTCAGCGTTCTGTTTACGGGAGTTTCCCGCCTGATGCTGTCACTGAATAAGCGTTCTGCCTTGAATGAATCTAACCAAGCTGCTTAAGTTTCAAGCGCTGTGGTCTGGTGTAAGGCGGGTAATCTCTTAAGAAAATTGCCCGCAAGTTCCATAGAGGCGATCGCATCCTAATAGCGATCGCTTTTATCTCAGGAAAAGTGCGATCGCGTTCTCAGGTTAAATGATTACTGAAGCGAGTCCTGATACAAAGTTTGCAATAAATTTTCTAACTTTTCTTCAGGACAGCACTCAATCAACGCTTCAAAAACTTCTAACAATTTTGCAGCACTTTCTCCTAAAGTAGGACTCAATCCCCAAACATCTTGTACCCAGTCTTGAGGACGTTCAGCTTCAAAAATCAAGCGTTCTAAGAGTTGCTTTGCTTCTGTCTTGGAGGTAGGCATCGGGTTTAGTTGATGGGTAAAAATTTAATTTTTAGCTGTCCATCTTTAAATAGCATATATAGCCATTCCAGGGTTGGGTGCGATACATCAGTAGGGGTATGGCAATACCCCTACTCGCCGTCATGGCATGAGTGGGCAATACTACTCTACTGCCCAGATAATTTCAGTTTGTGCGCCGTCCTCAAGATTTGTCCAGCTAAGATAGCTGCACCGAAGCCATTGTCAATATTCACCACGCCCACGCCTGCTGCACAAGAATTTAGCATTGTCAGGAGTGGCGCAAGTCCGCCGAAACTCGCACCATAGCCAACACTGGTGGGAACTGCAATCACGGGACAATCAGCCAAACCAGCAACGACGCTGGGTAAAGCACCTTCCATCCCGGCAACGACAATTAGCACATTCGCCGATTCAATGACGTGACGGTTACTTAACAGGCGGTGGATACCCGCGACGCCGACATCCCAGAGGCGCTGCACCTGGAAGCCACACAGTTCTGCTGTAACTGCTGCTTCCTCCGCGACGGATAAGTCTGCTGTACCGGCACAGAGGATGCCAATGGTGCCCGAATACTGGGGTTCTATGGTCGCAGGGGAAATGGCACAGATTCGGGCAGACGGGTAATATTGGAGACCAGCTACTTTTTCCTGCAACTGGGCATAAACTGCCGGTTCAATCCGCGTTGCCATGACGACAGGGTTGCGCGATCGCATCGCCTCCATAATCCCCGCAATCTGTTCGGGTGTTTTTCCTGGCCCCCAAATCACCTCTGGAAAACCCGTTCGCAAGGTGCGGTGATGGTCAATTTTGGCAAAATCGCCCACGGGTTCAAAGGCAAAATGCTTGAGTTTTTCTAACGCTGCTTCTGGGCTAACGTCACCAGCGGCAACCGCTGCTAATAAGGATTGCAAAGCTTCAGGTTGAGTCACGACTTCAAATTAAGGATAGAAAATGCAAAAACAAGAATTGGCGATGTAAATTTTGCCGTTAATCGGTCACTTTCAGCTCATAAACATTCCAGAGGGCACCGCCAAGAGAAGAGTATTTGATGCCGGTAACGCGATCGCGCACGGCTGACATTGACAGCGGGTTGACTAGATAAATCATCGGCAAATATTCCTGCGTAATCCGTTGAGTTTGGGCATAGATTTCTTTGCGCTTGACCTCATCTAATTCTTGGGCAGCTTTAATGTACAGACGCCCAATTTCCGCCTCCCAAGCAGCCACCTCTCGACCCTGAATCGGCTTTGACCCCGATACGGCATCCTGATTGAAGCTGTGTAATCCGCCATCTGGCAACCAGACATTCGCACCATTATGGGGTTCAATGCCCCCGGTAAAGCCGAGCAAATAACATTCCCAATCTAAAGTGTTTGCGAGTTTATCTACAAGCGTGTTGAAGGCAATTGGGGTAAAATCTACTTGAATGCCAATTTGGCTCAAACTTTGCTTAATTTGCGCTCCCAGTGACACGCGGGTTTGATTTTCAGCATTCGTTATTAATGTAAACTGCACCCGATTTCCATCAGCGTCTAACAACTGACCTTGATTATTATATTTAAACCCTGCGCTTAATAGTAATTTCTTAGATTTTTCGGGATTATATTCGTATACTTTCAGACCTTCTGCCGAAGTTATATAGTAAGAGCTTTGTACAGAAATTGGTGAATTTTGCATTTCACCCAGACCGCGCAAAGTGTTGTTAATCATCGCTTGCCGATCGATGGCATAAGCAACCGCTTGTCTGAATGATAGATTATTGAACCAGCGAGATTTAACTGGATCGAGCAAAGGGCGTCCGTTCCGGCGTCCTTTATTTAGATTAAAAGAAATAAAAGTCGTGCCCGATCGCGGTCCACCTGTATAAACTGTAAATTTTCCGCGCTTTTCTTCTTGCTTTAAAAGTGGAAAATCTTCAGGACGCAATCGCCCCCACCCGTCAGTCGTATCTAAACCATTAGAGCGGAACTGAAGCAGCTGAGTATCCATATTTTCCGTAATTTGCCACACGATCCGATCGATGTAAGGCAACTGATTGCCTTGTACATCTCGTCGCCAGTAATACGGGTTACGCCGAAATACGACCCGTTCGCTAGTGGTGTAACTTTCTATTTTATAAGGGCCATTAACAATTATTTCCGCTGGATTGGTATCCACTCCCCAGATAGACATCAACCTGGGTTTTCCCTCTGAGTTTTTCGACTTTACCGCGTCCTCAAGGGCGTGTTTTGGCAAAATCACGATCGCATCGTTTTTTGAGCCAGTTGTAGTTCGCAAAAAAGGAGCAAACGGTTCTGGCAGAATAAATTCAACCCGCCGTGCATCTAGCTTTCTGACTTGCGGAAAAGCACCAGATGTGCCAATTTTTAGGCTATCTCTGGCATCGGTAAGAATCTCTTTATTAAGAACCACATCTTCATACGTGAAGACAACATCATCCGCTGTCAGTGGCTGACCATCCGACCATTTCAATCCTTCTCGGAGGGTAAAAACGATTCGCCGTTTATCCTCTGATATTTCCCAAGATTCAGCTAATGCAGGCTCAATTTCACCCGTAACGCTATTTTCAGACGTTAATCCTTCGTAAGTGAATAGAAAAACATGGGGAAATTCTTGATTAAGTACCCAATTAAAAGTTTTGGGATCGCTTAATGTAGCTGTCACCAACTGGGATACTTTCTCAGATGCCTGCGTTTTGAGTAAAGTCGGGTGACAGCCGAATAAAGCAAAAGGAAAAAGCAAAAAGTAAAAAGATAGAAAAAGAGGAAGCAGGAAATTACTCTTTTCCTTCCCTTTACCTAATTGTTTTTTGCCTTGTTTACGGAATGTTTTTGTTTTCTGCGACTTTGAGTTCATAAAGATTCCAGAAGGCTCCACCAAGGGCAGAGAATTTAACGCCCTGAACGCGATCGCGCACTGCCTCCATTGAAAACGGATTTACCAGATAAATAAAGGGTAAATTTTCCTGGGTGATGCGCTGGCTTTCGACATATATCTCGCGCCGCTTACTTTCATCAAGTTCGCTGGCACCTTTAATGTAAAGGTTTTCAATTGCCAATTCCCAGTCATCAACTTCCCAACCCTTCAGCGGAGGTTCTCCAGCTTGCGGTCCTAGGTTAAAAGTGTGTAAACCCCCTTTCGTTGTCCAAGTGTTTGCGCCACCATTTGGCTCAATGCCGCCACCGGCAATTTTGCCAATATAACTATCCCATTTCCGTTGGGTATAAACTTTTTCAATCAACGTATTGAAGTTAATCGCATTAAAGTCTACCTGAATCCCAACTGCGCCAAGGTCTTGTTTAATCTGAGCGCCAATAGCTTCCCGCAGCTTATTTCCTGAATTGGTGAGCATACTAAAGCGCACCCGATTGCCATCTGCGTCGAAAAGTTGACCCTGTGGGTTGTATTTAAATCCAGCTTTTCGCAGCAATTCTTTAGCTTTTTCTGGATCGTAATCGTAGACTTTGAGACCTTGCTCTGGGGATAAATAGTAAGGACTTTGCTTGTAAATCGGGGAGTTCTGCGGTTCTCCGAGTCCTCGATAGAGATTGTTCAGCATTTTCTGACGATCGATGGCGTGAGCAACCGCTTGGCGAAACTCAAGCTTATTGAACCAACGAGACTTAATTGGGTCTACAAGAGGCTGATTTTGAGAATTTTTGGCTTTATTCAAATTAAAAACCAAAAAAGTTGTACTGAGTTCTGGGCCACCCGTGTAAATCTTAAATTTGCCCCGGTTTTCTTCTTGTTTAAGGAGAGAATAATATTCCGGCGTGATTCCCAGCGTATCCAAACCGCCAGAACGATATTGGATAAAAGAAGTATCAGTATTTTCAACAATTTGCCAGACGATACGCTCGATGTATGGCTGTTGATTACCCTGAGCATCCTTGCGCCAGTAATGAGGATTTCGTCTAAATATCACCCGTTCGCTAGTTTGATAGCTTTCTATCTGATACTGCCCATTGACAATAATTTTTTTGGGATCGGTGCCGATTCCCCAGCTAGACAGAAACTTGGGTTTTCCATCTGAATCTTTTGTGACAATGGATTCTCTCAGGGCATGGGCGGGTAAAATTGCGAGTCCCGTGTAGCGCAAAAATGGGGCGAAAGGTTCTGGAACTGTAAATTCAACCCGTCGTTCATCAAGTTTGCGGACAGTGGGCAGCAGGCGAGCTTTGCCAATCTTTAAAATGTCTCTAATATCAGTGGGAATCTTTTCATTGAAATAAACTTCATTATAGGTAAAAACGACATCATCAACGGTCAGTGGTTGACCATCAGACCATTTCAACCCCTCTCGCATGGTAAAAACAATTCGCTTTTTATCTGGGGCGACTTCCCAAGATTCGGCTAAAGCGCCTTCAAGTTCGCCATCGCCGTTTTCAGTAATTAACCCCTCGTAAATTAAGCCAAAAACGTTAGGCGATTCTTGACTCAGGGCATAGTTAAAAGTTTTGGGATCTTGCAGAATACTGTTCACCAGCTGAGGCACCTGAGCAGCTTTTGTATTGAATTGATTCAGGCTACAGCTGTGGAGCGCGATCGCGCTAACCATCGCCAGCATGGCAGCTAACAAACGACGCCAGATTAGGGGAATAGTAGCAGAGAATTTCATAATGATTGTCTGTACGAGTATTAATTAAAACTTACTGAGACTCTAACCAACCGAGGAAATCTTGTGTGCGGACTAAATACTTAACCACGCTAGCATCATGCAAAGCAGCTTGTACTTCTGGTGTATTAAATTCTTTAACATTGGCGCTGAGGAATACTTTCCTATCTGTGGGATGCAGGCGTGCATGATTAAGAATGCAATGCAAAATCAAGTTATCTGTAGGATCTTTTTCGAGCAAACGTGTATCCAAGCTTTGTTGAAGAATATCGCCTTGGGAGTCACGTCCTGTGGCAATGCTCATCAGGAAGTTAGTTTCAACATAAAGTATCACCAAGAAGCGCCACCTTCAAAGTAAGTCTCTGCATCTTCCAGCGCCTGCAACAAACCGATAGCTGCCAATTCCTCTGATGCTGGCGGCTTTGCCGATTTCCAGTGATAGGCTAAATCGCGCACCCAAGCTTGCACGAGCGTCGCCAAGTATCGCTCAAATATCCGTTTGCTGCTAAATTCGGGGTCGTAATGATTAAGTATGGCTGCCGTTTTCAGTTCGCTAATGGGTTCCGATAAATTAGCACCGTCCCATTGAAAAATCTCAATGTTTTCAAGGTCAGCCAGCATAGCGAAGGGAATTTTCACGTTTGCAGCTTGCAATTGAGATTTGAGTTGTGCAAGCGCCGATGGATTAGCCTTACTACTTTTGCTTTGAGTAGCTTTGACTTCAACTACTAGAACGGTTTGCCCTTCACGATTGCGGGCAATAATATCAGGACGATAATGTAAAGTGCGATCGCCCTGAGTCAGTTCCAATCTTCCAGCTTCCATTACCTTGCCCTAATTCTCCCGGCGCGTTGCGAGTCTCTACCTTATCCGTTTTCAGTTCATTCCTATCCTAAACATTTTCAACCTTTTAACTCGATAGGTTTGAGCCAAGTTAATCAGAAGCTACCAGTAAGGCTACAGCATAAGCTGCAATTCCCTCTTCGCGCCCAACTGAGTCTAATTTTTCATTTGTAGTGGCTTTGATGCCTACTTGGTCGGGTTTTAATTCTAGGACATCGGATAAGCGATCGCGCATCTTCTCAATATGCGGCTTCAGCTTCGGACGTTCCGCCACCACCACCGAGTCAATATTCTCGATTTGCCAACCTCGCGCCCGAATTAGCTGATACACCTGCTTGAGCAGTACCAGACTATCAGCCCCCGCCCACTGGGGATCTGTCGGGGGAAAATAATGACCAATATCCCCTAAACTCAAGGCACCGAGCATCGCATCCATAATCGCGTGAGTCAGCACATCGGCGTCGCTGTGCCCCAGCAACCCCAATTCATGCTCAATCTTCACTCCTCCCAGAATTAAAGGACGCCCTGTAACTAAGCGGTGAATATCGTAACCGTTTCCGATGCGAATCTTAGCCATTTATCCGTTTTCAGCAAAACTTCAGCAAAAATACTTGGCTTGGCGACTCGAAGCCGCAGCTACACAAACGAAGTCCGCGCAACGCGAGACTATAAAATTATTTCGGCTTGAAGCCTGGATCGGCAGGCTTCGTTTGTATAGCCCCAAACTTCCAGTCTGAGGGCATCGAAAGACTTTTGCAAGCGGTAGGACTAAACGCTGCGGCTAAATCTGCACCATATCGGTGTATTCAGTTAATAGCTCATCGTAGGTAAGGCTATCGGTTTCCGCTTGAGGACTCCACAGCAATTCAAACACCATTAGATAGTCAGGGGAGATGGACGCTACTTTCTCTAAAGCTGACTTTAAGGCTTCGGCGGTACGAATTTCTTCAAATAACGGCTTATCATCCGCTGTCCCGACGAGCAACGTGACCACAATATAAGCTGCTGGGTCATCATCCAAGCTAGGCATCACGGGTTTTTGCTGTCTAACTCTTCCACCCACATTTGTAAGGGTTTCCGCACTAAATTTGCTGCGTTCTTGTATAGAAACTTGGTTGAAAATTGCCTCGGCGTCCTCTCGACTTTTCACCGTCTGCGAACTCGCTAAAACATGAGTCCAATTTTCAGGCGATCGCAATAATGCTAAAGCTGATTCTTGTAGCAGCTGCATCAACCCCTCAGAAGTATCTGTATCTACATTCAGGCTCAGTTCCGTCAGATGAGATTGAATGCTTCGAGCTTGAGCCAGCAATGCCACCTGTATCTTGCTGACCGTAACCGTATCATTCTCTAGTTCTTGAGCCGCACTCCCGCCCTTTTTCTTCAAAAAGATGAAATAAGCCCAAAGTCCAATACTTCCAACTGCCAACAACATCAATAAGAAAAGCCAAGGAAAATCACTCGATGAGTTACTAGCGTTGGAAGAATAGCCAGAATTGGTTGGTACTTGAGCGGGAACAGAATTTGAGGCTCCTGGTAGGGTTTGAGGATACGTTGATTGATTTGCAGGAACGCTGTTGGGATAGGTATAGACGGGCGGCGGTGCAACAGGAACCGGCACGATGACAGTGCTTCCCGGTTGTCTATAGTAAGGGTCATTCCAGGACGAGTTCGGGCGCGTCGGTTGAGTTCTGATTGAGGACGGCAGGGGAATGGTTCTTTGAAAAGAGCCGCCGCCTGCTCGCCCACCTGTACTGCCCCTACTGGACTGCGATGGTGTAGAGTTTCTGGGAGAGGAGCTACTACCGCTACTAGAGCGACTGGGACTGGAACTAGAACGCGACGGTGAAGAGCGAAAAGAGCCGCCACCACTCCGTCCGCCACTACTTCTAGCGTGGGCTTCATTGCCAATCTTTAGCCCGGTTTCTTGATTGCCGATGGGCAGATGAATATTCACACTGTTGACTACCGTGAAACTCAGGACTGTCGCCCAAAGCAACTGAAGTTTTACGTTTCGTAGCATTTTCGCCGTTCCATTCTTCTCCTCTACGCTAGCTTTTCCTTACCACTATTGTCGAGGTGATAAGGTTGCAGTCAATCTGCGGATATCTTTACATTAATTAATTAATTACAGGAAAATTTTAGAATTAATTTAAGTTGGGAGTGCTAAATTAATCGCTAGATATCAGCATTTTGGATCAGCAAATACTTACAATCGAGCGGAATATTTGTAGGTCAACAAAACTCGCCGGCAAAATTTTTCATGAGTCCGAAACAGGCTTGAGCTTAGCAAAAGTAACTTGTTTTTTCAGCTTAGTTTATGAAAGCCGGAAATTAGTTAATAATCAATTTAGTCTATATGTCGAAATTTCTTGATGCCTTTTTGTATGAGCAATACCTGAATTTTTATTGATAATTGGATTGGAGCCAGTAAAAATTAAAAAATAATTATGATTTTAAAAATCAAGCAACCTCGGAAAATTCTTATTCTCTCTATTCTTGGTTTGGGTCTAGCGGTAGGAGCTTACCATACCTGGTTTTTTTGGCGAGACTACCAGACCTTATCGCAGGTGAAAGCAGATCAACAAAAGATTGCTATCTATCGCCAAAAGACTCAAGTGACGCCTACCGATCCTCAAGCCTTTCTCAAACTTGGTGATGCCTACATGACGTTCTGGAAAAGTTCAGGTAAAGGCATTCGGATCGCTAGCCAGTTACAACAACAATCTTTGGCATGGGATTGGCTATTCACCAAACCGAAGATGCTCAGCGAAGCTGTATTAGCTTATAACAAAGCTCTGCAACTTGACCCAACGTTGGTCGATGCCCACTTTGGTCTGTGTTTTGCGTTAGTGGAACAAAGAGAAAGTGCAAAAGCGATCGCCCATTGTCGCACAGCAGCTGAACAGCAACCCAAAAAAGCGAAGAATCATCTATGGTTGGGGCTTGCCTTATCTCACGAACGTCAATGGGACGAAGCAGAGGTAAGTTTTCGCAAAACTCTTGAGATAGAACCGAAGAATGACGATGCATACTACCACTTAGGAAACGCCTTGCTGGGGAAAGAAAAAACTAATGAGGCGATAGCAGCTTATCGTCAATCGATTGAGTTAGACCCAAAGGCCAACCTGACATACCTGCGTTTAGGGGATGCTTTGACTATACAGAAAAAACCAGAAGAAGCTATTGCTGCCTACCAAAAGTCGATTCAGGTTGTACCTAATTACCATCCACCTTACGAAGGGTTGGGGTGGATACTGGCTGAACAAAACCGATTAGATGAGGCGATCGCGGCTTACCGCAAAGCGATTGAACTCTATCCTGCCTATACAGATGCTTATCAAGGGTTGGGACAGGTTCTAGTTAAACAAAACAAATTAGATGAGGCAGTTGCTACCTACCGTAAAGGGATTCTACTGAAATCTGAAAAGAAAGATGAAAATGGTGACATCTATTACTTTTTGGGAACAGCTTTGATGAAACAGAGAAAGTTACCAGAAGCGATCGCAGCTTTTAAGCAATATCTCAAACTCAACCCTAAGGATGCAGATGCCCGCCAGAAACTGCAACAAGCGGAAAGAGCCAGAAAGTCTCAGCTCGATAAACAGGAAGGGAGTAGACAATAACTATTGTGTTGTTTATTGAGGTACAACTGATTTATTGCATAAAACTCCCGAACAAATATAATTTTGACATTCTAAAAGTGGTTTAAATAATGAGTAGATTTTGGTGGAAAGTCCTGGGAACACTCTGTGTCATTGCCGGGATACATCTCCTAACGGAGATGTCCCGTATCATTCCTGGTTTGCCTCCTGAAAGGCGATCGGAATCCTTGTTTTTGGCAAGCGCAATTATAGTGATATGCTTCCTCAGTGCAATCTTATGTTTTTTCCCACGTAGCCAATGGATAACTTTGCGAATTTTGGGTGCCTATGGTGTCGCAGCATGCATATTTAATATTGTTGAAGGATTTCGTACCCGTAACTATGCCAACATAGGAATAACTTTATTGTTTTGGCTACCAGGTTCGATTTACTTGATCTGGAGTGGCAAGATGAATAACTCAGAGAGTGATTAATAATCGCGATTATTAATTCTCTAGGACGGCAGAGATGTTTGTGGCAATATAGCAATCCTTTTTGAGTTCTGAGATGCTAGCCGTTTAGATACCTGACTTCTTAGAAAAGTCGGGTATCTCACGTTTAGAAATTATTTAGGATTGCTATAAACTTATCCACAAATTAACCTAAAAGCTATTCTTTAGGGCAATGGCTAGTTCTAGCGAGTGGCAAAGGACTGCACAACACTCTTGACATCATTTCCCACAGCGTTACTGCTTAAGAATAGGCGAGCGCCATTGAGAACGAATCGATAGATGTGGCTTTCACGGAAGAGCGGAGTGTGCCAAACCAGTTGTCCGCTTGTAGCATCAAATGCATTTACCCGGCTATGGTTCTTAGCTGAGCCATAGAAACCGAGAGCGCTAAAACCTTCGATCTCCATATCACCTGTATAAATAATATTGTCTGCCAGAGCGATGGGTCTGGGTTCTCGATCATCCTGGCGGGATAAAGTAAATTGCCGACGCATCGCCCCAGTCTGCCGATCCAGAACGACAAAGCGCGTACTCGTCTTAGCATCACCGTCCCAGATAAACACTTCGCGATCGCTAGCTATTTTGGCTTCACCACCCCGCATGGTATGAGTCCAGCGTTCCTTGCCCGTTTTTAAATCGAGTGCCTTGACCCAACCAGGTTCCTTTCCTGTACGGTCTTTGCTATACACTGCCGGATATACAGTGTCTCCTAAAACTGTGACATCCGTTAGCTCAGATGAGGTGTTCCAAGTCCAGAGGACTTTGCCTGTAGCGGCATCTAATCCGGTGAGTTGGTATCCTCTTTGGGGTGTACTGGGATTAACTAACACGGGCAAAAATACTACTCCATTCTGAACCACAGGTAATTTTTCAGAGGAGGTAGAAACCATACTGTCTTTAGGGGTGACAAACTTCCAGAGCAGTTTATCTGGAGTACGGGCAGAAATTTCGTTGTGATCGCTTTCTACTCCCTGTTTGACATCACTATTGAGAATGAAGGCTCCCTGAAATACTCCGATCGCTCCCTCAAAGTCTGGATTGTCCAGTGGCAATACTGCTTTTGTTTTCCCTGTGTTGGCATCAAGCGTCACTAGATTTTTGGGATCGTCAACCAGCGGCAGTGACCCAAAATCGCTGGCATAGATAGTATTACCATCTACAGCAAACACCCTGCCAATCGGCTGCTGGCTCTGCCATTGCACCTTCCCAGTGGCAGGATCAAGTGACTGAAGGGCTGAAGGCTTTGTAGTCCCCGTTGGCACGAGCAATCGGTTTTCTGTAGCGATTAGTGCCGTACTCGCGTGTAGGTTTACTGACCACACAGGCTGACGAGTCGATGCTGCACTAATGGCAGACGCGATCGCGTGGTAGCCCAGCACCAGCACTACACCTACCAGTACATATTTGAAAAGCTTTTTAAACACCGGGACGACTCCACTTCAACCTGAGAAAATCATAATTTGGAACCAAACCAAACCCGGCTGATTTTCCCCATAATTTAAGCTTTTTGAATCTATCCCTCAGCCTGCGAGCAAAACAGTTACAGAACTTGAGATTAAGCGATCGCTACCAGGTCACGGTACTCACTCAAAAGTTCCTCTTGAGTGAGCGCATCGGTTTCTGTTTGTGGACTCCAGAGTAGTTCAAACACCATTAGATAGTCGAGGCTGATGGCTGTAACTTTCTCTAAAGCTTGCTTGACATCTTGTGCAGAAGTGAGGTTTTTAAATAACGGCTGGTCGTCAGCAGTGCCGATGAGCAATGTTACTACGATATATGCTGGTAGTTCTTCATCTGGATCGAGTTCGACTTGTTGCTGGCTAATTTTGCCATCTACGTTAGAGAGGGTTTCAGCCGTAAATTTGCTGCGTTCTTGTAACGAAAGTTTGTTGAAAACTGTTTCGGCTTCCTCTCGACTGGAAACTGTCTGCGAACTGCCCAAAATATGAGTCCAGGATTCAGAATTTTCTAGCAATGCTTGAACAGATGCTTTTAATAGCTGCATCAACCCTTCCTGGGTTTGGGTATTCGCCGTGAGACTTAATTGAGACAATTTTGATTGAATCGCACCTGCCTGGGCTGTTAGCGCAATTTGTAGTTGGCTAATGGTGACGATATCATTTTCAAGCTCATTCTGATTCATGGTTTTGGGTTTTGGGTTGGAACTAGAATCTTTTAACCAAGCCGCAAATAAATCGGGACGGCGATCGCGCGTTCGCTCAATTTGTCTATCTCTTCGCCAGCGTTCAATCTCCCCATGATTCCCCGATAGCAAAACATCCGGCACCTTCCACCCGCGAAAGTCAGCCGGACGGGTGTATTGAGGATAATCTAACAATCCCGCCTCGAAACTTTCTGCTTTTAAAGACTCTTCTTTCCCCACCGTTCCCGGTAGTAGGCGGATGGTGCCGTTGAGCAGTGCCAATGCCGGAATTTCTCCACAAGTCAAGACAAAATCTCCTAAAGATACCTCCCGTGTCACCAAATTCAGCACCCGCTCATCGACACCTTCATAATGACCGCAAATAATTACCAATTGGTCATAATTGGCTGCCAATTCTCGAAACAGCGGTTGTTTCATCGGTTCTCCCTGCGGCGTCATCAGGATCGTCTCGCGTCTGGGTAGAACTGGTAGCGACTCCACCGCCCCAAATATCGGCTCTGGCTTCATCAACATCCCCACACCGCCGCCGTAAGGCTCATCATCCACGCGGCGGTGTTTATCGGTGGCAAAGTTGCGGGGATCGATCAGATGCACGGAAGCAATCTGTTTGGCTAAAGCTTTCGCCAACAGTCCCGAACTCAGGGGAGAGGAGAAAAAATCTGGAAAAAGAGTAACAATATCAAATCGCACAGCAGAAGTCGGTGATAGTGAGTGGTAGGTTGATTTTAGCCATTACCTACGACCCTCTACCGATTACAGACTACTCAGTATCCCCAATCTCAAGCTAATGTTAAATATTTTGTAAAAAAAGTTGACTCAATCTGGCATTATGCATATAGGATTAAGCCGACAAGCAAGCAAGCAAGTGGCGATCTGTAACGTTTGTTACTCAACAACCTAGAAAAACAATTAAATTGTTTGGTGATGTTGGTGGAACGCCTGCCAGAGAGATTGATCAGGAAATTGAGACGATTGACAAGCGTGAAAATAGGGATTTTCCTGGTGAGCAAGGGGGTTAGCAAGAGTTGAACAAGAACCATGCATCAGGATAAATTGGCATTCCTATCAACTGGCAGAACGATAGTATTCGATATCACCCTATGCTCAAGAGCCACATGATGTTGCAGTTAGAACCTCAATCCTTAGTACAGAGGATGCCCCAATCAACGAAAACCGCCATCATGGTGATCGGCGGTGCGGAAGACAAAGTTCACGGACGAGAGATATTACAAACCTTTTTTAATCGTGCTGGCTCAACGGATGCTTGCATTGCGATTATTCCGTCAGCATCCAGAGAACCTGCGGTGATTGGCGATCGCTACCTCACCATCTTTCAAGAGATGGGTGCGAAAGTAGTGAAAGTGTTAGATATCCGCGAACGCGAACAGAGTTACGATCCCTTGATGCAGGAGTACATTGAAGAGTGTACAGGGGTTTTTATGACTGGAGGCGACCAACTTCGACTCTGTGGACTGCTTGGCGAGACGCCATTTATGGAAAGAATCCGATACCGAGCGCAACTGGGAGAGATCACGCTGGCAGGAACCAGTGCAGGCGCGGCGGTGATGGGTCATCATATGATTGCGGGAGGCGGTAGCGGCGAGTCTCCCAATCGTTCCCTAGTCGATATGGCACTAGGGTTAGGAATTTTACCGGATGTGATCGTGGATCAACACTTTCACAATCGCAATCGCATGGCGCGTCTGATTAGTGCGATTTCGGCTCATCCAGACAAATTAGGGATTGGGATTGACGAAGATACCTGCGCCTTAGTGGAAGCGGATGGTCTTTTGCAGGTAGTCGGCAAAGGCACCGTGTCTATCGTCGATCCTGGGGAGATATCTCACACCAATCAATCTTTAGTCGGAGCAACCGATCCGATTAGTATTTTCAATCTACGATTGCACATTCTCAGTTATGGCGATCGCTACCATTTACACCAGCGAGTCATCCTGCTACCCGATGGCTGATGAG
This sequence comes from Coleofasciculus sp. FACHB-1120, assembly GCF_014698845.1. Taxonomy (NCBI): domain Bacteria; kingdom Bacillati; phylum Cyanobacteriota; class Cyanophyceae; order Coleofasciculales; family Coleofasciculaceae; genus Coleofasciculus; species Coleofasciculus sp. FACHB-1120. The sequence goes on from NZ_JACJTV010000006.1 coordinate 113,191, forward strand.
TGAAGATGAGTGAATATTACCAGCGGTACTTCAATTCCAAATTTGAAACTTGTCATGATTGCCCTTTTGGCAAAAAACTGTTCGTGGAGAACAGTTTAGTGACTTTTTAAAGCTGGAAACTAGGGAATTGCTTAAAGTAGCAGCGGATTCAGTAAGGGCGAAGCCTTTATGGCAAAATTTCCTCTTAAAAGCAGCAGATGTTAAATTGCTTGCATCTTCGTCCCTATCCGCCATTCGACAGCTCACATCCTCTGAATCACCCGCAAAAGTAGCCATGAGAATTTTAAAAATCCAGACATTACGGGGTCCCAACTACTGGAGTATTCGACGGCAAAAATTGGTCGTCATGCGCCTAGATTTAGAAGAACTTGCAGAAAAGCCATCTAATCAGATTCCTGGCTTCTACGAGGGATTAATCCAGGTGCTACCAAGTCTGGAAGAACACTTCTGTTCCCCTGGCTGTCGAGGTGGTTTCTTGAGCCGAGTCAAAGAAGGCACGATGATGGGACATATCATCGAACACGTTGCCCTAGAACTCCAGGAACTCGCTGGGATGCCAGCTGGCTTTGGTCGCACCCGCGAAACAGCCACCCCAGGCATTTACCAGGTGGTCATTGAGTACCACGATGAACAAGCTGGTCGCTATGCCGCCAGAGCAGCCGTGCGCCTCTGTCAGAGCATTGTAGACACCGGCACCTACTCCGCTCAAGAGTTAGCACAGGATCTCAAAGACCTGAGAGATTTCGCACGGGATGCTGCCCTCGGCCCCAGCACCGAAACCATTGTCAAAGAAGCCGAAGCCAGGGGAATTCCCTGGATGCCTTTAAGCGTTCGCGCCATGATTCAGATAGGGTATGGCGTCTATCAGAAGCGAATGCAGGCAACTTTGAGCAACCACTCCAGCATTTTGGGCGTCGAGCTTGCCTCAGACAAAGAAGGCACCAAAAAAATGTTGCGCGAAGCCGGGGTGCCGGTTCCACGCGGCACAGTGATTCACTACCTGGACGAACTTGAAGACGCCATTGACGAGGTGGGTGGCTACCCAATCGTCCTCAAGCCCCTCGATGGCAACCACGGGCGGGGCATTACTATCAACATCACCGACTTCAAACAAGCAGAAGAAGCCTATGATGCTGCCAGTACAGCTTCTAAAACTCGCTCGGTGATTATTGAACGCTACTATAGCGGACGCGACCACCGAGTATTAGTCGTCAACGGCAAATTGGTGGCAGTTGCGGAACGAGTCCCCGCCCATGTTGTGGGAGATGGCAGATCCACGATTGAGCAATTGATTGAGCTAACCAATAGCGATCCCCATCGAGGTGAAGGGCACGATAACATCCTCACCAAAATTGAAGTAGACCGCACCACCTTCTCGCTGTTGCAACGGCAGGGGTATACCCTAGAAACCGTGCTATCCGCTGGAGAGATTTTTTACCTGCGGGCAACAGCCAACCTCAGCACCGGCGGGATTGCAGTTGACCGGACTGACGAAATCCATCCCGAAAATATCTGGCTTTGCGAACGAGTCGCCAAGATTATCGGGTTGGATATTGCTGGAATTGATGTGGTGACATCTGATATCAGCAAACCCTTGCGAGAAGTGGATGGGGTGATTGTTGAGGTGAACGCCGCCCCCGGATTCCGGATGCACGTTTGTCCTAGCCAGGGTTTGCCGCGAAATGTGGCTGCCCCCGTGCTAGATATGCTCTTTCCGCCAGGAACCCCCACTCGCGTTCCGATCATTTCCATCACTGGCACCAACGGCAAAACGACAACAACTCGTCTGATTGCTCACATTTTCAAGCAGACGGGGAAAACAATTGGCTACACCACCACCGATGGCACCTACATTGGGGATTATATGGTGGAACCGGGGGATAACACCGGCCCTCAAAGTGCCCAGCTGATTCTTTCAGATCCCACAGTAGAAGTGGCGGTGCTAGAAACGGCGCGGGGGGGGATTCTCCGCTCTGGTTTAGCCTTCAGCGCCTCTGATGTGGGCGTGGTCTTAAATGTGGCTGCCGACCACCTGGGAATTGGCGATATTGAAACGATCGAAGATATGGCTCATCTCAAGAGCGTAGTCGTGGAATCAGTGATGCCAGAAGGCTATGCCGTCCTGAACGCCGACGATCCCCTCGTGGCAGCGATGGCGCGGCGGGTGCAAGGACAAGTCGCTTATTTCACCATGAATCCAGAAAATGAGCTGGTGCGAGAACATACCCGCCGGGGCGGTTTGGCAGCAGCTTATGAAAATGGCTATCTGTCGATTTTGAAGGGAGATTGGGTACTACGGATTGAACAAGCGGTGAATGTGCCACTGACGATGGAGGCACGGGCACCTTTTCAAATTGCCAATGCGCTAGCAGCGAGTTTGGCGGCTTTTGCGGAAGGGGTGAAGATTGAGGAAATTCGTCAGGGCTTAAATACATTCCGCGCCTCGGCTTCTCAGACACCAGGACGAATGAATATGTTCGAGATGGGCAACTATAATGCTCTGATCGATTATGCTCACAATGCAGCCAGCTATGAGGCGTTGGGTGGTTTTGTCCGCAACTGGCCTGGTGAGAGAATTGGTGTGGTAGGTGGTCCTGGCGATCGCCGCGATGAAGATTTCGTGACTCTGGGCACACTCTCGGCAAATATGTTTGACCGCATCATTATCAAGGAAGATGATGATACGCGCGGGCGTCCTCGCGGCGAGGCAGCTGCCTTAATCTCTCAGGGAATTCAGCAAGAAAAGCCAGATTCCCGCTATGAAACCATTCTGGATGAGACGACCGCTATAAATACGGCGCTGGGGCAAGCACCAGAAGGCAGTTTAGTGGTCATTTTGCCAGAAAGCGTCACTCGTGCGATTAGCTTAATTGAGGCGCGTCGCCCTCAAACGGAGAACGGACATCAGCCGATTGCGCCGTCGGTGGAAAATCAAAATAGCTTGAAGGCGTCTGTAGCACAGACCCTTTAAAGGCTCATCGGTTAGATATTTGTAGGGACGCGGCAATGCCGTGTCCCTACACGTTATTTGAGGTCTTGATCTTCATCTGCTGGTTCATCGTCCACGCCCCTTACTCCGTCCTTGAACCCGCGTAAAGTCTTACCCAGCGAGCTTCCCAGTTCGGGAATCTTCTTGGGGCCGAAAATTAAAATCGCTGCGATCGCGATTACTCCCACTTCAGGCCATCCTAAACCAAACATACCCGTCTCCTGCGAACTATCCACAATTAACTATAGGAGACTATCTATCATTTGGAGGAAGCTGTTCAGTTGTTATCGGTCTTGTAATCGGCAATCTCAACCATTGGCTCAATTCATAAGCGATCCAATCGAGTTCCGGTTCAGTCACCAACTCACCAGATGCCAACTCATAGTTCTGCGTTCCCGCCCAAATAATAACGCGGGGTTTGACCTCAACTTGCCTACCCCTTGCACCAGTGGTCAAGTATTTTCTGGTGTGTTCCAGCATACTGATGTCTTGTCTTTGTGCCAACCTAGAAAAATTGAATTTCAATCCCAATAGCTCATAGGCTAAGGAAATTTGCTGCCGGTCGATACGCAGGTAAACTCGTCCAAACAACGCAAAGAGAATCTGCCAGATCATACTCACGCCAGCATACCAAAAGGGTAGTGAAAACAACACCATAAATAAGTTGAAGCCGGACGCTGCAAATAGGACAGAACTTGTCCACACAAAGATGAATGAATTCCAAGCGATCGCAAAAAAGCACAATTGTCTAATTTCCGAAGTAAATCCCTTGGGAGGAATCTGAATTCCAATAAAATCGGCATTATTGATAAGCAGAACTTTGCTACCCGTTGGTTTCCTAACAGCTACAGCGGCACTATCTACTGTTAAGTATTCTTCTTCCAAAGCTAGCAGTGCTTCTTGGGCTGAAGCCAAGCGTCGCTCTAAGCTGGGTTCTGTCATCCACCTTAACCAGCTACTCAATGTTGGGCTAAGATTAGCCGCTTGCTCAAATTGAATTCGTCCATCCTTATGCGGTAAATCTGCTGGATGAGTGCCCGTTACCAAAGTAATCAACGTTGCGCCTAAGCTATACAAGTCGGATGATGGAACTGCGCGATCGCCAAATTGTTCCGGTGGCATATAGCCATAAGTTCCCACTACAGTAATCGTCCCACCTTCTTTGGCAGCTAGCGTTTGCACCGAACCGAAATCTACCAGATAAACCTCTCCGATACTATTACCAGTACGATTAGTTAATAAAATATTGCTCGGTTTGATATCGCGGTGGATGACAGCAGGTTGACGCCCATGTAGGTAAATTAGAATTTCTAAAATTGATGTTGCCAGTTGTTTGATTTCGGCTTCGCTAAAACTACGTCCACCTTTAAGATGTTCTTCTAGAGATTTTGCTTCTATATAAGTTTGTACGAGAGCAAATCCTTTGCTGTTGGGTGAATTAACTTCAAAAAAGTCAAGGTAGCGCGGAATAGCCGGATGTGCTAAGGATTTTAAAGTTTCGGCTTCGCGTTCAAATAACTTAAGATGCTCCCACTCAAAATCACCGCCAAAAGTCAATACTTTGATTATTACTAATTGTTGCGTTTCTTCGTCACGCGCGAGTAGCGTCCGGCGTCCAGCGCGTTTCCCAAGCTGTTGTTCGATTTGGTAGCGATCGCCTAAGACTTCACCATTCATACTTGTCGGCTGTCCCTAGCTTATACAGGCGGTTATAGCTTCAGATTACAGTTTTTGGCAAGCTGGCACATTAAGACACTAGGTGTGGAACATCAATAGTGCGATCGCGATTACTCCCACTTCAGGCCATCCTAAACTAAACATACCCGTCTCCTGCGAACTATCCACAATCAACTATAGGAAACTATTTATCAGATGGAGGAAGATAATCTCTTGTAATTGGTATTTCCAACCATTCGCTGAGTTCATGAGCTAACCAATCTAGTTCCAATTCGTGGATGCTGCCAATCTCACCGTTAAGTTCATACTGCCTTAATCCTGCCTTAATAATGATTTTGCCTGGAACATCAACCCGGTCTCCGTCTATGTCTTTTTTATGGTGTTTTGGGATGTATACCAGCCTGTTAATATCCTGTCTCAATGCTGGACGAGGATGCTGGAATTTAAATCCAAATATTTCCCATGTCAGTGAAATTTGCTGTTGATTGCAATAAAGCTGCAATCGTCCAAATAATGTAACGAAAATATGCCATATCAGAGTCACGCCCCCATACCAAAAAGGTAGCGCAAGCAACAACAGAAAGAAGCCAATAACGGAAGGGTGGAAGAGGATACCGTTTGTCCAAATTATCATGAATGAATTCCAAGCGATCGCCAAAAGAGACCACCCGATAAAGGTACAAGCAATAGTAGAAGCAGTAAATCCTTTCGGAGGGATACTAATTTTAATAAAATCTGCATTTTTAGTCAGTGAAATTTTGCTACCAGTTGGTTTTTTAACAATTGGAGTAAAGCTATCTGTTGTTGGATGTTCTTGTTTGAGTGCTTGTAGTGCTTCACTAGCAGAAGCCAAGCGTCGATTTAAGCTGGGATGTGTCATCCGCTTTAACCAATTGATAAAAGCAGGACTGAGATTGGCAGCTTTTTCAAATTCAATTTGCAGGTTATCTGTCTGGGGTAAATCAGCGGGATGTTGACCTGTTGCCAGATAAATTAAAGTTGCGCCTAAGCTATAAAGGTCGGATGCTGGAACAGCACGGCCGCCAAATTGTTCCGGCGGCATATAGCCATAAGTTCCCACAACGGTAATTGTCCCGCCTTCCTTGGCGGCGAGAGTCTGCACCGCTCCAAAATCAACTAAATAAACTTCACCTACAGTATTACCAGAACGGTTGGTTAATAAAATATTGCTGGGTTTAATATCGCGGTGGATAACTGGAGGTTGACGACTATGCAAATAATTGAGAATTTCTAAACTTGTAGTGGTAATTTGCTTGATATCTGCTTCGCTGAAAGTTCGTCCTCCTTTGAGATGTTCTTCTAAAGATTTCCCTTCCACGTAGGTTTGGACGAGGGCAAATCCTTTGTAGTTCGGTGAATTTAGCTCAAAATAATCTAGGTAGCGCGGAATAGCCGGATGTGTTAAAGATTTTAGAGTTTCGGCTTCGCGTTCAAATAACTTAAGGTCGTCCCACTCAAAGTCATTGCCAAAAGTCAATATCTTGACGACGACTAATTGTTGCGTTTTTTGGTCACGCACCAGGAGTGTGCGTCTTCCAGCGCGTTTTCCAAGCTCGCGTTTTCCAAGCTGTTGTTCGATTTGGTAGCGATCGCCTAAGACTTCACCCTTCATACTTATCGCCTGTCCCTAGCTATTAGCTGTTTTATAACTTTGACTCATTGCCGATGGCAAGCTGATATCCTTAACCTACCTGCCTTTATTACTAGATTCCTGTACGCTAAAGAAAACAAATTTTCAAAAAATGCTCGAAACTTCCAAGCCTTCCCTACGCGAACAACAACACCCTCTGATTCGCAATTTAGCAGACACCATCGAAGCAGTTTGGCACCGCCATCTCGACCTTTCTCCCTACCACCTGCCAGAAGAGTTGGGGTATGTAGAAGGGCGATTAGAGGGCGAAAAGCTAACGATTGAAAATCGCTGCTACCAGTCGCCGCAGTTCCGGAAAATGCACTTGGAATTAGCAAAAGTCGGCACAATGCTGGATATTTTGCACTGCGTGATGTTTCCGCGTCCAGAATACGCGCTACCCATGTTTGGCTGCGATTTAGTCGGGGGACGAGGGCAGATTAGTGCAGCGATCGCTGACCTTTCTCCCACCAGCAACCTCACCTTACCGGCAAACTATACTGCCGAACTTCAGGCGTTACCAGCCCTCGACTTCTCGCAACCGCGCGAACTACCCGACTGGGGGGATATTTTTTCTGAATTTTGCATCTTTATTCGACCCAGTAATCCAGAGGAAGAAACCCAGTTTCTCTCTCGCGTCGAGGGATTTTTAGAAATTCATTGTGTCAACGCCAAAGCCGCCAAACCCGTTTCCGCCGAACAGCAAGCTGAAATTTTGCAGGGTCAACACTACTACTGCACCAAACAGCAGCAGAACGATAAAACCCGTCGGGTGCTAGAAAAAGCTTTTGGTACGGAGTGGGCAGAAAATTATATGACGACCGTTCTGTTTGACTTACCGAGTGCTTAATCTGCTAGTAAGATTCCCTCGCCAGATTGATGCCTACCTCTTAAGATTAATTAATAAAAATAATTTCCTTAGAGGTTATGGTGCAGGAATCAGGCTCCAAGAATCAACCATTGGTCAAGCCTGTAGGGCGGTGGGCGATCGCAGTTGTCGTAGCGGGTGCTTTAGCGACCAGCGGCGTTACCGTTGACAACCTCTATGCCCTGCGAGAGGCTGCTCAGCCGGTGCCAATAGCGGAGCCGAGTCCGCCTGCCATACTTGCAGTGACTGCCTTGGGGCGTCTGGAACCACAAGGCGAAGTGATCAAACTCTCTGCGCCCATGTCAATTCAGGGCGCTGCTCGCGTGGATCAACTTTTGGTCAGTGAGGGAGATAAGGTCATAAAAGGTCAAGTGGTGGCAATTCTCGACAATCGCAATCGCTTACAAGCAGCTTTGGACAAGGCAAAACAACAAGTCAAAGTCGCCCAAGCCAACCTCAATAAAGTGAAGGCTGGAGCGCAAGCGGGGGAAATTGGCGCTCAGAAAGCAGCGATCGCTCGCACCCAAGAAGAGTTACGCGGGAGAATTGCCACTCAACAGGCGACCATAGCCCGCTTAGAAGCCGAACTGCAAGGGGAAAACAATGCATCTGTTGCCAAGATTGCCCGTCTGACAATGCTGGAGGCGGTAGGTTTAGGCGATCGCGTAAATTACTACCCGGAGAATCTGTCTGGGGGACAAAAACAACGGGTAGCGATCGCGCGTGCCTTGGTAAGCCATCCTAAATTAGTATTAGCTGACGAACCCACGGCTGCTTTAGATAGTAAATCTGGACGCGATGTCGTCGAGCTGATGCAGCGATTGGCAAAGGAACAAGGGTGTACGATTTTGATGGTGACTCACGACAATCGAATTTTAGATGTTGCTGACCGAATTATTCACATGGAAGATGGGCGTCTAGTCCGCGATACAGTTATTTCTGAAAAAACACCTGCATAAGTCAGAACTTTGAGTGAGAAATTCGATTAAAGTGGGTTAACTTTTCTTAGACCAATTCTCTGTAAAATTCCACTTAATCATTGCCCCTTCCCATTGATGCATCTTTAAGAGAGAATTGGTATTAATATATTCCTTTGTTTTTTGCGAATGGCTTATCCAAAAAAAAAGGCAATCATTTCCTTTGCAATCTACACTTTGAGAAAGTTTTTTGTTTAGAGATTTAACTAAGCTCACATCTTGCACCAAGCCCTCAGAATGAAATCCTGGGGCTGTTGCAATCCAACTCAGAATAAACGCGAACTGACCGAAAATCCAGGGTTTTGTAACCTGCTCTTGCCAGGTTTCGTTTGTGTCCCTGTGCGGTTTCAACCGCCCGGTGCAAGATGCAACTAAAGAATAACTGAGTAAAATCCACCCTTTTTTCCAAAATCCTAGCGCTTCGTGCGAATGGTGACATTACCGCCTTCACTTAATTGTTCTAGCACTAACAAAGGTGTCGGCTTCGCTTTTTGATCCCATTGTAGTTTCGCAAGACGACCCTGAATTGTTGGTTGCCAAGTATCGTGATCTTCCGCTGGGCTGAGGAAGGTTTCAATACAATCAATAATTTGGCTAATTGTAGCAGAAGTCGCTTGAGTAGGTAATTTCATTAACTTGATTTGAATGCGAAAAAGCACCCGCTTAGAGCGCTTCGTGCCCTCTCCTGTCTCATAAATGACATCAAAAATTTCGTCAACTTGGCGTCCGGCTGTACTGGCAATTCCTACCGATGCTTGCGATGCTTGTGTAGGGCGCAGGGCGATAGTGATTAAGTCTTTTACTCTGACTTTGATTTGATTAACAATGGCAAAGTGAAATACCTCTTCATCCATTCGCATTCTGAGGTAATCCAGGTTGAACTCCCGTGAGTTAACTAAGTCAGGATTGCTTTCCATTCTATGAATAGAGTCAAGTGCCAACTTTAACTTTTTTTGGAGGTCTTTGACTTTGAAATCCTGGATCTTGGCTCTCTTCATCGTTTCGTCATATTTGATCTTGACAAATACTGCTCCAGCAATGAGAAGTAACAGCAGTCCTCCGGAAGTGTACATCCAGATGGGAGCGGGTTGAGCGCTGACGGCGGCGGCTGGTTGGGCGGTTTGAGTTTTTTTGACAGGGGCTTTAGGTTGAACCTTCTTGGCAGGGGTTTGAGCCAATACCAAGTCAACAAAAAGGATCGGAGTGGACATAGTCGCTAGCCTAAAAGAAATTGATGTCTATTTTTAGGATGCCCAAAAAAGGAGCAATTACAAAGTAAAAAGTATGAAAGATAAATAATCAAGTGTGAAATTCTGGCAAATCATTTTTGGGAAAGCGGCTTGACTCTTAGTTTAGGCTCAAATCAGCCTTCATTAGACCTGACTTGAAAGCGCTGTTAGCCAAGTCTGCGCGATCGCGCAGACTTGACAAAACCAGAGAGACTTTCATCGTAGTAGCACGGAAAGATTTGTCAGCCAGTCCGAACCCTTGAAAGGGGAGCTTTTGTGTCCTTCTTGGTTGCCTAATTTTAGTTTCGCCAGCGTGCCCGGTAGCTTCGCGCATCAATATGACACAGGTTCGGGAAGCTGGTGTAACGACCCAAACCACCAGGCCACCAAGGGTCGAGAGACCAGTAAAGTTGATCGCCAGAAAGACCTTCACACAGAAAGTCAATCGCATCTCCAACAATATGACGGCTGTATCTTGCGCCGCCAACGGCACGATTGATCGCTGGAGGTCGATACCAGCTAGTGATGATGAAGGGTCGTCCAATGCGATCGCGTGCCCTTTGCGCCAGTCTTGCGATCCGGATCATGGAATCCAACGTCGCTTGGTTCGGAGGCATCCGGGTACCGCCGTGGGTGGCTTCCGCCCAGGTAAAGTTACCATCCGGAATGATGGGGGCAGACAGCTGAATATTCCTCAACGTCCACCTATCAGGACGCTTGGCGACAGCGATGGGGACGGGCTTGGGTGCGGCATCTGGAGAATCTTTCCGAGCCTGATTCATGCGTTTGAGATCGTCAAACAAGGAGCGAATGGCTTGATCTCTGGTCGGCAAATTGCGCCAAAGTTGAACCAGGCGGATTAAAGCTTCCCGTTGGTGGTCTAATTCTTTGTACTCGATCGGCAGACGTCGGGCAAAAGTCAGCAAGTCTCGATCCATCTGGGCGGCAAGATTCGCCAGCCTGGTGCGATCGCTCGTCGTGCCACTTAGCAATAGGGGATCGATTCCCAAGGATGCCAGCGCGGAAGAGCGAGAGTCCAACTTTCGCCAGATCCGAACTAATTCAGTGAGAGCGTTGCGTTGGTTGCCTGAAGCTTGATAATACTGCGGGATGCGCTGGATAAAGGCAATCAGGGCAGGATCGACAATTTTAATCCCTGTATCGGCAGAGGTGTTGTTTTTCAAAGAAGCGATCGCCACTTCCCGCGATTCTAGCTGACGCCACAGATGGGCTAGCCGCAGCAGAGCTTCTCGCTGATAGGGATAACCGGAGTAATTGGGAGAAATGCGCTGGATAAATTGCTTGAGGGGAACATCCAACTGGGACTCCTCAAAGTTATCTCCAAGCACAGTGCCAGGAGACAGCAAAGACGCGATCGCAGCTTCCTGCGTATCCATCTGACGCCACATCCGCACCGCTTCCAGGGCAGCATCCCGTTGGTGAGGCAAGCCAGTATAGTATTCCGGAACTCGCTCTACTAGCGTCAGTAGTGCCTTATCCAGGTAGGCAAGATTTTGGGGCAAGCCTTCCGCACTGAAATCGGTTTCAATATCCTTCAGATAAGCTGGCAGTAATGCTTTGGCATCGCTGGCTTCCAACCGTGCTGCTGTCGGGTCGCTTGCTGGCGGTACATAACCATCAGCCACCGCTTGAATAAAGCGATCGCTATAGCGCCCTTTTTGGGCGTCCCACAGATCCGCTCCTTTCCACCCCTGAGCGACCAGATTGTTGCTTAAACTGCGGATAGTATTCGCAGCATATTGCACTTGTTTGGGAAAAGAATCCACCCCCTGTAAAGGAATGCGGTTAGCCGGGGAGATGCCCAGCCCCGTTTCTCCGTCCGAAAGCTGCGGTGAAGATAGCACTTGATAAAGCGCTGCCAGAATCGGCTTGTGAATGCCAGTTCGTTCTGCTTCTAAGAGGTAGTAGTAATTGCGCTGGTCTGGTGTCAGTGTTGGCATAGCCAGTTTTAATAACCCACTTAACCACTCTATGACTTTGGCACCCGTTCCGAAGCATTTTCGGAGTGATTATCTAGAGAAATATCAATCAGTGCGATCGCTATCTACCGAAAGGGTACGTTGATGCCCCAAGCTTTCGCCTTTCGGATACAGAAGCCAGAAAATCCAGCGCCCTCCCTTGTAGGGGAGGGTTGGGGAGAGGTCAAAATGCGCTGTAACCAATTGAAAAGCGCGATCGCTCTTCAGCGCTGGCGACGAAACTCCACCACATCTTTTTTAATGGTGATGTCATAGCCGTCATAGAAGTCATGTCCTAGCAGCCCAATGTCCAAGTCGGGTTGTCCGATTCCAACTAGCACATCTTTGACGAGATTCCCACCCAGTTGAATCGAATTAACAAACCCAAAGTATATCCCAGCCACTCCATTCGCCGTCTTCACGTTCGCCATTCCTACAGGTTTCACCTTTAGGTCATAAGCCATCTGTCGGGTGATCAACGTTTTACTTGCCCCTGTATCCAGAAACATTTCATATTTCTTTTTGCCATCAAATGTCACGTCAACAACAGGAATCGTGTCCCCTTGTCGGCGTTTGATGGGAACTGTGAAAAAGGGTTTGTTAACGATTGCAGGCCCAATGGGTTTGGGCTTGGGCGGAGGAGCCGCTTGTTTCTGAGCCGAGGCTAGAAAGCGCTGGTATTGAGGCAGCTTCTTTTGAGCGATCGCATGGTTGCGGCTAGAGGTTGGCACAGCTTTCATTAACCCAATTGCCTCTTGCCATCGGCTGGCAACTAATTGCCAATCATCTCGGCTTTTGGCAGATTCACTAATCGCGATCGCGCCAAGGGCAGTATCAATCGCTTCGTTATAAGTGTCAGGACCAGTCTTAATCGGTTGGTTAACGGGTGTTTTTTTACTTGCCGTTGATGCTTTTGGCTTAGCTGTTGATGCTTTTGGCTTAGCTGCTGAGACGGGTTTAGCCGGTTTAGTAACAGCAGCAGAACTGGCAACAGCCGCGACGGGACTTGCGCTAGCAGCAGGAGTCGCTGGGGCTGAGGCTGCCGGTGGGCTAGGAGGGGTGGCTGGATCGTTATTACAGCCAAGAATCCCAAACGCTAGGGAGCTGGATAGAACAATCAGGGTGGTACGGCTTTGAGAGAGTTTCCACATGATTAATCGCCCGATCTTATAAGCAATTTATTTTGGAGAGGACGCAGCTTTTCTGGCAAGACGGCTCTTACTACACCCTAAGGTAAGATTTTTCCGCAGATTTTTCCGGATTTAACCAGTTTCTTTTTGTTTAATGATTGTTTAACTTGTCAATTGCGATCGCTTCCTTTAAACTCTTCATGCCGGAGGGAGCCGATCGGCTGCCCGACCTGCCTGCCCGACAAGTCGTAATTGCTGACCCGTTCAAGCCAGTCCCTCAATCAGTGGCTGAATCCAAGTGTATTTGTTCCATACCATACTAAATGCTACATAAGCAACCGCATTTTCCGCAGAATAGATTTTGTAGGTAAACAACAGCCATACTCTTGACTAATCAGTCCTTATAGCGTCAATTGCACTGATGGCGCGGCTGTAGAATAATGCCTTTTGGTCTACAGTTACGTAAAATTGGAAACTTCGTGCAATCTAAACTCATAGAGTTAAATAATCCTCTCGAAGAAGACTTATATTCGGGTCACTCAGAACCCCCCTTTACCCTTCAAGACTTGAAAGCCGCCATTCCCCCAGAGTGCTTTGTGCCCTCCACCAAGCGATCGCTGTTCTATTTTGTAGTGGATGTAGGGATAATCGGCATCCTCTACGCGATCGCCAGCTATCTGGATTCCTGGTGGGTTTGGCCTGTATTTTGGTTGGCGCAGGGAACGATGTTCTGGGCGTTGTTTGTCGTCGGACACGACTGCGGTCACGGTTCTTTTTCCCGAAAGAAATGGGTAAATAACCTGATTGGACATCTAGCGCACATTCCCATCCTCGTGCCCTTTCATGGGTGGCGTATCAGCCACCGAACTCACCACAAAAATACCGGCAACATTGACACGGATGAAAGCTGGTATCCCGTGACAGAAAGCCAGTATCGGGAGATGCCCGGGTATGAAAAATTTGTCCGCTTTAACGCCTTAGCCTTACTGGTGGCTTATCCTTTGTACTTGTTTAAAGGGACTCCTGGAAAGCCGGGTTCTCACTTTCTCCCTAGCAACCCTGTGTTTCGACCCTCAGAAAAATGGGATGTCATCACTAGCGCCACCCTCTGGACGCTGATGCTGGGTTGCTTGGGCTGGTTAACTTATCAGTGGGGCTGGATGTGGCTGGTCAAATACTATGTAGGTCCCTACGAGGTTTTTGTTGTCTGGCTGGCATTGGTAACATTTCTGCACCACACCGACCCAGATATTCCTTGGTATCGTGGCAAAGACTGGTATTTTCTCAAGGGTGCCTTATCTACGATTGACCACGACTATGGGTTTATCAATAATATCCACCATAATATTGGCACCCATGTAGCTCATCACCTATTCCTCAACATGCCTCACTACCATCTGAAGACAGCGACTGAGGCGATTAAACCCATTTTGGGCAATTACTACCGAAAATCTGAGCGGTCAGTTTTCCAAGCCTTCCTGCGCTCTAACCCTTCTTGCCATTTTGTAACCGATACAGGGGCGAAGGTTTACTACAAACCTAAAAAAGAACTCCAAGAAGGCTAATCCAGTCATTTCCTGAGTTCGTAGTAGGGGCGCAAAGCTTTCCGCCCCTACTTGAGTTTTAAGACAATCTTGAGTTTCTTCCCAACGCGATCAACCCTTGCCTCTACGGTAAATGAACCCTTTAGAGCCAGCCTGACAGAATACAACCTCAATTAACGACGAATATTCGGATAAGAGTGGAGAGCGAATAAAATTGTAAACTTATGTTAAGTTCAGTTCTCGCTTTCCATCATGAATTCTCGTCGCATCTTCCTCAATACTCTATTCGCAAGTTTTTTTGCCCTCATCACCTGGTTGAGCATTACACCCTCAGTGGCTGCACTCGGCGGCAAGCTGCCCACGGTAAATCAATCGGCTCCAGAGTTTACCTTGCCAACGAATACCGGCGATGGCGAAGTCTCCCTCTCGGATTACCGAGGTAAATGGGTGGTTCTCTACTTTTATCCCCAAGACTTCACCTCTGGTTGCACTCTAGAAGCCCGCAGATTTCAGCAAGACTTACCGAAATACCTGGATAAAAATACTCAAATTATTGGCGTGAGTGCTGATTCTGTCGATTCTCATGCCAAGTTCTGCGATTCAGAAAAGCTGAAGTTTCCGCTGCTGGCTGATACGGATGGCAAGGTGAGCAAAGTTTACGGTTCTTGGATTGGATTTGTCTCGATGCGCCACACCTTCATTGTCGATCCACAGGGAGTGCTACGCGAGACATTTACAGGAATAAACCCTGCAATTCACAGTACCGAGGTTTTGGCGCGTCTCAATGAATTGCAAACAGCATCCTAAGGGTTAAGGGGAAAAGGAAAGGTTTAATTAAATCGAATGGTGTTGAGCTTTTGCCCTGGAATAATAGCTAGCCTTAAAATAATGATTTGTGAAGGCGAGATTCTTGACTGCTTAGAGTAGTCAGGAATCTCAACCGCTAGCATCTTAAAAAAATCATCAATAGACAAAATCACTGGCGGAGACAAACCTCCACCAGTGATTTTTAAAGTTGTTTCTAAAACGTAGTTATCAATGCTTACGTGACTACGGCGAAACTACGTTATGCTTTACCGACGATAAGTAGAAGAAGTGGCTTCGTTAGGGTCGCGGTAAGCTACACGTTCGTCGTTTTTACGACCGGAAAGACCTGCTAAACCCGCTAAACCTAGCAATCCTAACCAACCCCAATTAAAATCGCGATCGCCTTCGTAATTGGTAGTCGTTACACCTTGGTTAGGCGTAGTGGTCGTGGTATCCGGAGCGGTATTCGTGGTAGTGTCCGGAGAAGTAGTTGTATCAGTCTGGGCGGAAGCAGGTAGGGTCATAGGAACCAAAGCGACGCTAGCTGCAAGAACACCAGCACTTAACAATTTTGGCAAGTTTGAAACTTTCATCTGTAAATCTCCTGTTCTCATGTTTCCAATCGATGGATTTCCAACAGGATCGCCATCAAGAAAATTGGTTTTAAAAGTGACGGATAGACATTAAACGTCTATGAAGAAGCTGTGAATCAGCTTTAGCGGCGATAAGTAGAGGAACCTACTTCATTCGGGTCGCGGTAAGCAGTCGGTTCGCTGTTCTTACGACCAGCCAGACCTGCTAATCCAGCTAGACCCAGCAATCCTAACCAACCCCAATCAAAACCGCGATCGCCTTCGTAATTTGTAGTTGTTACGCCTTGGCTAGGAGCAGTGGTGGTGGTATCAGGTGATGTAGTAGTCGTATCAGTCTGGGCGGAGGCAGGTAGGGTCATGGGAACCAAAGCGACGCTAGCTGCAAGAACACCAGCACCCACGAATTTCGACAAGTTTGAATTTTTCATGTGTAAATCTCCTCTTTTGTTACTCTTAATTTATACGAGTATCACGAGAGTCCAAATCCCTCTATAGCTGGAAACTCCTGCTTCTGTTTGTTATCACTCAAGAGATAGAAAAAGCCTTTTGTAGGGGATGGATATATACGGCTAAAGCCGTATATACATTTACTGGAAATTTTATTTCTTGTCTCCCAGGTGCCGCTGTAACTGCCGGAGAGTTTGATACATCTCCGGTAGACGATGGTAGATGGCTGCTGCTTTAAGGAATACTTTGTGGGGAATCGCTGGGACGCCAGTGACAATGGCACCCGGTTCGATATCATTGTGGATGCCTGCTTTGGCGGTCGCGATCGCGCCATCTCCAATATGCGCTTGATTCGCAATCCCCACCTGTCCAGCTAACAGCACCCGATTGCCGACAGTCACGCCGCCTGCCATCCCCACCTGTCCGGCTAAGGCACAGTTAGAGCCTACCTTACAGCCGTGACCGATATGTACTAAGTTATCAATTTTGGTGTTGTGGGCAACGCGGGTTTCTCCCACAGCAGGGCGGTCAATAGTGCTATTGCAACCCACTTCGACGCCATCTTCCAGAACAGTGTAGCCAGACTGCTCCATTTTGAACCAGCCAGTCGGAGTGGGGACAAACCCAAAGCCTTCCGCACCGAGGACGGCACCGCTATGAATCACGCAATCTGCGCCGATGCGGGTGCGTTCGTGGATGGAACAATTGGCGTGCAATACCGTGCGATCGCCTATCTGCACGTCTGGGTAAATGACTACATTCGGGTGAATGATGACAGCATTTCCAATCTCTGTTCCCGCCTCAATGACTGCATGAGCGCCGATGTAAACATCTTGACCAATTTTGGCGTCGGGATGAATCACTGCGGTGGGATGGATTGCAGGTGCTGGGTGGAAGGGTTTATAGAAAAGCGCGATCGCTGCGGCAAACATTAATCGCGGATCGGATACTGCAATCCAGGCAATTCCCCGTTCAGAAGCTTGTGCTTGCAGCTTTTCATCCGGCGGTAAAATTAAGGCACTGGCAGAGGTTTTCCCCACAAAAGCCGCAAATTTTCCGCCCTCTATGTAGCTAAGGGTGCCAATGGTAGCCTCATCGACAGGTGCCACTCCCGTAATTTCCGGGTTGCAATCTGTATGGGAGGTCAAACTATTGCAGGCGGCAGCAGCACCCAGTTTTTCGACAATCTCGTGAAATTTCATTGGCATATTCATGGACAACGGTAAATGAATTGGCAGTTATACAAGAGATTCATTAAGAATTTGCACCGCCAAGACACAATTAAAAATTAAATCTTCGGCTTTTTAAGTTTTAAGTTTTAATTTTTAATTTCTTCGTTGCCCATTGCTTGACCCGCTAAGTAAGCAGTCGTCCAGGCACTCTGAAAGTTAAAGCCGCCCGTGACGCCATCAATATCAAGGATTTCTCCAGCAAAGTAAAGCCCCGGACAGACGCGGCTTTCCATCGTCTTGAAGTTCACTTCCTTTAAGTTAATGCCGCCACAGGTGACAAATTCTTCCTTAAAGACACCCTTCCCTTGAATTTGATACTTACCCTCGGAAAGTTCTTGAATAAGCTGATTGAGAACTTTATTGGATAATTCCGCCCAGCGCTGTTCCCCACTAATCCCAACAGCAGCAATTAAACTCTGCCAAAGGCGTCGAGGCAAGGGAAGCGGACAGCTGGTAGAAATGGCGCGTTGGGGCAATTGGGACTTAACTGCTAAGAGCATTTCCCGCAATTTTTCTGGGTTGTACTGGGGTAGCCAATTAATTTGCAACGTTGTCTGATAATTGCAATCATGCAGCACTCTGGCAGCCCAAGCAGACAGTTTCAGGGCAGCCGGGCCACTCAAACCCCAGTGGGTAATCAGTAATGGTCCGATTTGTTCTAACTGAGTTTTACCAACCCCTAAACGCAGCCGCGCACTTTCTACGCTGACTCCGGCTAAATCTTGCAACCGGGAGTCGGAAATCGTAAAGGTGAATAGAGAGGGAACGGGTGGTTCAATCGTGTGTCCTAAAGTTTTTGCCCAGCGGTAGCCTTGGGGATTGCTGCCGGTAGCGAGGAGAATGCGATCGCACTGGAGGATCTCTCCAGACTTCAACTTGATTTCAAAGTCGGTGTTGAGTGGTTGATTCAATGAAGTCACTTGCCGAAAAATCTGATCAACAGGTGTCCCCCTGCGAATCTGCACTCCAGATGCCCTTGCTGCTTCAAAGAGACAATCCACAATGGTTTCTGAACTATCTGTGACGGGAAACATCCGTCCATCCGGTTCAGTTTTCAACTCGACACCGCGATCGCTAAACCAAGCGACTGTATCTTTAGCTTGGAAACGACTAAAAGCCCCCCGAAGTGCTTTCCCGCCTCTGGGATAATATTGCACTAAACCAGCGGGGTCAAAGCAAGCATGAGTAACATTACATCGCCCACCGCCAGAAATCCGAACTTTCGCTAAGGGTTGTCGCCCTGCTTCTAACAAAATTACTTGCGCGTGGGGATAAGTTTCGGCACAGGTAATTGCACCAAAAAAACCCGCTGCCCCACCGCCAATCACTACTACTTTTAAAGGTTGCACAATCCAACTATTACCGATGTCACGGAATATTTTCCGTACAGATGCGATATCATCTTTCTACCCGTCGTATGGTTCAAAATCCGCTTTTGTGGCTCCACACGTAGGACATACCCAGTCGTCCGGGATATCTTCAAATGCCGTACCCGGTGCGATACTGCTATCTGGGTCTCCCTCTTGTGGATCGTAGATGTAGTTGCAAACTGTACATATATACTTCTTCATTATCGCTCCTCAACATTTGCCTATACATAATACTAAAAGCCGACGTAATCGAAATTACATCGGCTTTTGCAGAACACATTGTTCATCTTCGAGGTTTATCTTCGAGAAACTTAAGTTTTGAGCCAAGGACTATCGCTGAATGGCACTAACTTAAGGCAAATCAAAAGTTTTGAAACCCGCTCAGGCGGGTTAATTCTCGTGTAGGCGCGCTTTCAACCGCCCAGTTGAGAAGGCTACAGCTTTGCTTTAGCCTTCGACCAAAAGCCGTGTTCATCTTGTTCAAATTGCTCAGAAACAACATCCCAGGCATGATGTTCGGCTTTGGATTCATCGCTAGAGTCCTCTAGCGCTTTGTTGTAATTGGCAATAAATGTCCTTTGAGCATCCTCTGAAAGGTGAGAACGAACTTCGGGGGACAAATCGGCAGGAGTTTCTAGTTTTCCAGCGCGTTTGCGGGGTAATGTGGTTTCGCTGGTATGGACTTCTTCGCCACCAGCACTTTCTAGCAGCAGCTGAATTTCACCAGATTGATTGGCAGGGACTTCCACAACGACCAAAAAATCTCCAGCTTCGACGCGAGTTTGATAAATGGCAGCTTTATCTTCTGGCATTCCCAAAGCGACCAAAGCGGAGACTAAACCAGCGCCCGCTGCACCCGCTAACGCGCCACTTGCTGCACCCAGCAACGCCGCACCAATAGGTCCTGCCGCGACGACTGACCCCACAAAAGGAATGAACAGCACTCCCACGCCAGTCAGCAAACCTAGGGCTGAACCAAACAAGGAACCAAAGATGCCTCCGCTTCTCAGCCCGCCTAAAATCACATCTTTTTTGGTGATGAATCCAGCGATGCGGGTTTCAGAATGAAAGTTTTTGCCGATTACTGAAATATCGTCGCGGGAAATCCCGCGATCGAGCAAGCGGCGAATCACGCTTTCAATTTGTTCGCGATCTTTGAAAACGCCTGAGATACTGCGTTCTACAGTGGAAATACTTGGCTGTGTAATTGGGTTTGTCGCGGTCATGCACTTCTCCAGAAATTTGTTTTTTAATTTTTGTTAATTTCTCTTGGAGAATAGCGAACATGACAATTCCAGCGAATCGCCCCGAAGGTTGAGATTAAATGTATTTAAAGATACTAAATGACTTAATAAAGTTTGAAAGAGAAAGCAATTATCGGCGAGTGCGCTGAACGCCGTAAGTAATCCCAGAAGCAATTGAAAGCAAAATTAATATCCAGATAACGCCGCCTGGGATGAACGTGAGAATTCCAAATCCTCGCAACAGATACACCGCAATTGTCAGCCCTAGAACACTGGCAAAAATAGAAGAAATCAGGGTTTCGGGGTTAGGAGTTTGGCTCACAGACTCGACCAAATAAATGGTTAAAACAGAATATTGCGATCAGCCACGTCCGCCCAAGCTGCGAATGCCGCCGAGGATACCAGCCCCCAAGGTAAAGAGAACTAACGCCCAGATGACGTAGTCAGGAAGCTGCTTCAGAACGCCCGATCCTTTCAGCACCACGATAATCGCTGTAATCACTAATGCAATGCCAGCGATATACAACAAAATTGCGGTTCCTGGGTTGGGAGAGCGGCTCACGTTCCTTGGCTCCTGAAATGCTTGAGGAATTATGGTCATCATTGTTACATAACTGAGTTGCTGAAACAGCGATGTAGGATCAAATTAAGAAGATTAGCCAACGCACCTTGCCTTCCAAGTCTGGGACAACCTGTGTTAGCTTGACATCGAATTACTATTGATTGAGGAGTAGCTGAGTCAGTATGAGTATACTTTTTCCGTCGGACTCGATGGATGCCGCCTCAGACTTGTCGCTGAGAAAGAGATACTCAACGGCGCTTTTGCAAGGTGAGATTTTGATAGAAACGCAAATGCGTTCTACTTGGGGGGGTGCTGTTACTGCCCAGATGTATTTGCCAATCGAGCGATCGCGCGTTTGGCAGCAAGTGACAGACTATCCCCGTTGGGTGCAATATTTCCCAGATGTTACTCACTCTGAGGTACTGCACCCCACCGTCTCCTCGCCTGTTGGCTTACCAGAAGGGGCGAGTTTCAAGAGTGTTTACCAAGTTGCTACGAAAACTTTCCTGTTTCTCAGTCTTCAGGTTGAGGCTTACCTGAGGGTATCTGAGATCGTGCAGCAGCAAATTCATTTTCGCTTGGAAAAAGGTACTTTTACCGATTTCTGTGCTGACTTAAGTTTGCAAGATTACGAGAATGGCACTTTGCTCACTTATACAGTAAAAGCAACGCCCAATATCCCGGTGCCGTCAATTTTCATCGAACAGGCAATGCAACTAGAATTGCCTGTAAATATGCGAACCATGCGCCAGGTGATGTGCGGCAGTTAAAAGAGGCGATCGCGTGTAATGGTGATGTGCGGCAGTTAAAAGAGGCGATCGCGTGTAATGCCAAATGACCTGGATGATCGGGCGATCGCAACAAACACCTGGCAGAATTGTTCATCGGATATCTACCTGGTCTGGTATAAATTAGCACTATTAAAGTCAGCCCCAAGCAAGTTGGCATTTCTTAGCTTGGCACCTGTCAAGTTAGCAAATCTCAAAGTCGCTTTTTGCAGGTCAGCACCTTCTAAGTTGGCATCCGTTAAGCGCGTAAATCTTAGGCTGGCATTTTGTAAATTAGCATTTTTGAGCTGGGCGCGGTCTAAGTCAGCTACGTATAAATTAGCACCAGCCAGATTGGCTCCGGTTAGGTTGGCTTTCCTCAAATTAGCCCGTTGCAAGTTGGCTTCTCTTAAGTCAGCACCCCTTAAATCAGCACCGGAAAGGTTGCACCCTACACATTCTTTCGTTTCCAGCAATCGTTTGACGTGTCCCAAATTTGCCGCTTGTGCGGGCATCGCTAACCATAGCGGCACTGATAAAGCAGCGGAAACCAGTAGTGTGAGTTTCATGACGTTTGTCGCCTCCTACGCTTATTATCCAGCGAGGCGTTATCTATGAGGAGAAAGAGAACCGCCATATCTGTCTATCCGGTTTATTCTATCCGGTTTAGTTGGTCTAATCGTTAGGACTTCCCCAGAGATCCCGCTTGCATCCCCGCAAAGAGAGCGCCGCGATCGCTTGACTAATGCTAGAAAAACGGAGACTTTTCCAGTTCCCTAATCGCTTTTTAATGGCTTTTCCGATCGAGTCGCCATATATAGCCATCCTATTTTACTTGTAAGTTCCTAGCCCTTCAGATCCGCGACTTCTTAAAAAAGTCGCGGCTCTCGTCTTTACGAATCATTTACAACTGCTCTATACATGACGCAAGAGATAAGTATGAAAAATTTAACAAACTTTTAATATCAAGAACGCAAACAAAAGCTTGGGTCATTACAGAGTTGAAAAGTTTACAAATTTGTTACTCTTCTTGACGAATACTGATGTAATTTTATGAAAGGAAAATATCTTAAAATCTATATAAAGGGAGATGGATTTTAGCCTCGAACTAGGAATAAAAAAAGAAACCATTAAAAAGGGGGTTAGAAATTGCTAAATCCTCTCGATTAAAGGAAGCTCATAAATCCATCATCGGACGCGAGGTTATTTGGTTGCAGCAAGTTTTAATTAACTTACTTGGCAATACAGTCAAGTTTAGAGAAATTGGCGCTATAACTTTCAAAGTAAGCGATCAGGCGGAGAAAACCCGGTTTCAGGGGGAAGATACAGCCATTGGCATTGCACCGGAGCAATAAAAGAAATATTTTTGTCATTCCAGCAGGCAAACGACAAGAGTCGCGAGACTGAAGCCAGGGAATTAGGACTGGCAATTCATTCAACTAATGGGTGGCAAACTGAAAGTCAAGAGTATCCTCCCCCTGCCGAGGAGATATCCATCTTGCTCGATCTAGGTAAGGAAAGGCGATCTCAGAGGCATCAATTGAGCGATCGCGTACCTTGAGGTGTTGGATCGGCAATGAGTAACGTTTCCCTCCCATCTTCGTCAACTCGCCAAAGGTTTTAAAGGGAAACAAGTCCTGAAGTTTATTAAAGAATTTAAGAGGTATGAATGAGTGTTGATACAGTTGAAAAAGGAGTCATCTTAATCGTCGATGACACTCCAACTAATTTAGAAATGTTGTTTGATTTCTTGGCGCATTCCGGCTTCCAAGTTTTGGTAGCTGAAGATGGAGAAAGTGCAATTGAAAGCGCCGAATATGCTTCGCCTGACCTAATTTTGTTGGATGTCCTCATGCCCGGAATAGATGGGTTTGAAACTTGTCGCCGCCTAAAAGCAAATCAATTAACCCAAGATATCCCCGTAATTTTTATGACCGCGCTGAGTGAGACAGTGGATAAGGTCAAAGGGTTGAATCTTGGGGCGGTAGATTACATTACTAAACCGCTACAGCATGAAGAAGTTTTAGCCCGTGTCAGCATCCATCTGCGCCTGCGTTGCTTGACCAAAAAACTGATAGACCAAAATGTACGTTTAGAACAGGAGATATGCGAACGCAAACAAGCAGAAGCAGAACGAGAGCGAGCATTTATAGCGCTCCAGGAAAGCGAAGCTCGATTTAGATGCTTGGTTGAGTCGAATATCATTGGGATTATTTTCGCAGATTTTCGGGGCAACATTACCGAAGCGAATGATGCCTTTCTACAGATGGTGGGATATGAGCGGGAGGAACTGCGAACCGGAGGTTTGCGTTGGAACGAAATAACTCCGCCAGAATATCGCCATTTAGACGAAGGCGCGATCGCACAATTCTTCAGTTCTGGCATTTGTACTCCCTACGAGAAAGAATTTATTTCCAAAGATGGTCGCCGCGTTCCAGTGATGATTGGTGCAGCGCTGATGGAACCATCTCAACCAAACGTTGTCGGTTTTGTCCTTGACATTACCGAGCGCAAACAAGCAGATCGGAAAATCCAAGAACAAGCGGCTTTGCTTGATATTACAAGCGATGCAATTCTCGTCCGCGACCTGAACAACCAAATTCTATTTTGGAACAAAGGGGCTGAACGTTTATACGGATGGAAGACAGAAGAAGTTTTTGGCAAGAATGCTAATCAACTTTTATACAAGGAAATTTCACCACAACTCCAAAAAAATCAGAATATTCTTGCCCAAGAAAACGAGTGGCAGGGTGAATTGCATCAAGTCACAAAAGACGGGAAAAATATTATCGTTGCAAGTCGCTGGACCCTCGTTCGGGATGAAGAAGAACAACCCAAATTTATCCTGACTGTTAATACCGATATTACAGAGAGGAAACAACTCGAAGCCCAGTTCCTCCGGGCACAGCGCATGGAGAGTATCGGCACTCTGGCAAGCGGGATTGCCCACGATCTCAACAATGCCCTAGCGCCTGTATTAATGTCTGTTCAAATCTTGGAACACAAACTTCAGGATGAGCAGAGTCAGCGAATACTCAAAACACTAGAAACCAATACTAAACGAAGTGCCGATCTTGTTAAACAAGTGCTGTCGTTTGCGCGAGGAGTCGAAGGTAAGCAAACCACTCTGCAAGCAAGGCACATTATTAAAGAAATTGAGCAGATTGTTAAACAGACGTTTTCTAGAGCGATTGAAATCCGCACCGATATCCCGATGCTCGATCTTTGGACTATTTCTGGGGATGCGACTCAGCTGCACCAAGTATTGATGAATCTCTGCGTAAATGCTAGGGATGCGATGCCAAACGGGGGAACTCTAGAGCTTAGTGCCAGGAATCTGTGGGTTGATGAACACTATGCTCGGATGAATCTTGACGCTAAGGTTGGCCCTTACGTTGTCATTACCGTATCCGATACAGGGATGGGAATCTCAAGGGAAATAATAGATAGAATCTTCGAGCCATTTTTCACAACAAAAGAGATAGGACAAGGTACTGGCTTAGGTCTTTCAACGGTCATAGGTATCATTAAAAGTCACGGTGGATTTGTGCAGGTACTGAGTGAGGTAGGAAAAGGAACGCAGTTTTATATTTACTTACCAGTAACGCAGGCAACGGTAACTGATGAAATGAAAAGCTTGCATCAGGAATTACCCAGAGGACAAGGAGAATTAATTCTCGTTGTTGATGATGAATATTCCATTCGAGAACTTACAAAAATTTCTCTAGAAACATACAATTACAAGGTTTTAACCGCTACTGATGGAGTGGAGGCATTGGTGCTATATGCAGAACACAAGCAAGATATTAACGCTGTATTAGTTGATATGATGATGCCTGCTATGGATGGTATAACTACTATCCGGGCTTTGCAAAAAATTGATCCGCAGGTCAAGATTATTGCAGTTAGCGGACTTACATCTAATTACCAGATAACTGAAATTGCTGGCAATAACGTCAAAACCTTTTTACCAAAGCCCTATACGTCAGAGGAATTGTTGAAAAATATACAGGTGGTTCTTAATGCAAATTAAAAAATTTTGTTTTCCTATGATTGGTAGCTTTTCAGATACCCGACTTGTTAAAGAAGTCGGGTATCTCGCCTTCACGAATGATTCAGGAATGCTATAGTTGCAGCTCAATTTTATCCAACGACCAAAGAATGTACTAGGAGCGATCGCGCTTTACATCAGTTCTCGTCCAGTTGATCGCGCTTTGCATCAGTCCTTACCCAGTTAATCGCACCGCCAAATCTTGATAGTCTTGTCCTCGCTGCCACTGACTAAAGTCTGCCCATCCGGGCTAAAAGCAACTGAATAAACCAAATTTGAATGCCCTCTGAGGGTGTGAATCAGCTTACCACTATCAATCGACCAATTCTGAATGGTGTTGTCTCCACTACCACTGGCAAGAGTCTGCCCATCCGGACTAAAAGCGACGGAGCAAACTGAATTTGAATATCCAGTGAGGCTGTGAATCAGCTTACCAGTCTCCAAGTGCCAAAGCTTGATAGTCTTATCTCCACTACCACTGGCAAGAGTCTGCCCATCCGGCCTAAAAGCAACAGAATAAACCCGGCTTAAATGCCCTGTGAGAGTCTGAATCAGCTTGCCACTGCCCACCTGCCACAGCTTGATAGTGTAATCCTGACTGCAACTGGCAAGAGTTTGCCCCTCCGGACTAAAGGCAACGGAAAAAATATAGTCTAAGTGCCCCGTAAAATCGCGAATCAGCTTGCCACTGCCCACCTGCCACAGCTTAATGGTTTTGTCCCCACTACCACTAGCTAGAGTCTGCCCATCCGGACTAAAAACAACAGAATGAACCCACCTTGAATGCCCCGTGAAAGTGCGAATCAGCTTGCCACTGTCTACCTGCCACAGTTTAATGGTGCTGTCTCCACTACCACTAGCTAGAGTCTGCCCATCTGGACTGATAGCTATAGAACGAACCCAACTTGAATGCCCCGTGAGAGTGTGAATCAGCTTGCCACTGTCCAACTGCCACAGCTTAATGGTTCTGTCATTGCTGCAACTGGCAAGAGTCTGCCCATTCGGACTGATAGCTGTAGAACGAACCCAGCTTGAATGCCCTATAAGAGTGCGGATACATATCCAATTCTGGGGCTTGAGCGGTGGTGGCGCAGGTGCTGTCGCTTGTAGTTTTGGCGGTGGTAGGGTAGATGCAGCATTTAAGTCTTTTAAGACTTCAGCGGCTGATTGATAGCGTTCTTTCACATAATCTTTCAGCAACTTATCCAAAACTTGACTCAGTTGGCTGCTGACATTTTTTCCCTTTTCCCTCAGATGCTCTTTCCATAGCCAGCATCCCTCTAATGGATCATAAAGTTCATCAAGCTTGGTTGCTGTTAGCAGATGAATGCAGGTAACGCCTAAACTGTATAAGTCACTAGCTGGATATGCTTTACCGCTGCGAAATTGTTCGATGGGTGCGTAGCCTTCTGTGCCAGCTTTCGTGCCTGTTTTAGTTAAACCAGTGCCGACTGTTAATTTTTTAGAAATTCCGAAATCAATTAGGACAAATTTGCCATCTCTTTTACGTTTAATAATATTCGTCGGCTTGATATCCCGGTGAATCACCTGATGTTCGTGGACAAATTGCAGCACCGGCAACAAATCATTTAATAAATCTCGAATTTGCTCTTCTGTGAATGCTTCCTGCCGTTCCAAGACTTGACCTAATTCCTGCCCTTCGATATATTGCTGTACCAGATACAGGCGTTTATCTTGCTCGAAATAGGCAAATAAACTGGGAATTTGTGGATGTTGTTCTCCCAGTTGGAGTAACTGCCTCGCTTCTTGCTCAAATAGCTGGGTTGCCTTCTGCATTGCCGCTGAATTGCCTTGAATTTCTGGCACTGGCAAAAATTGCTTAATTACACAAGCAGCTTTCAGCCTGTCTGCATCTTCAGCCAAGAAAGTTCTGCCAAATCCACCCTCCCCTATTGGCGCGATCGCACGATATCGATCCTTGAGCAGTAACTTCGTTCCGCAACTTGTACAAAAATTTGTCTCAACAGGGTTTTGAGGCTTCTTGCAAGCTGAATTCAGGCAATAGCTCATACACAGCAAAGCTCGGCGGATTGAGTTTATGATAGAGCTTTTTGTGGGGCGAACATCTCTGCTGTCCTTGTTACCAGGTAAGGTGGAGACAGAAAAATCGCTGCCTTGCATTGCATCGTGCGATCTCTAACTTAACCTAAAGTTAAAATTTATCTTTCAATTGATAATACTTTTAAAAGTTGACATCGTGCATCTTATCAACGTCAGCAGCCATCTAGTTAAAAACTACTCAAAATCATCCCAGTTTCAAGCAATTCCCGCAGTAGTCAGACTAAACGAGTGCCATGCTAAGGCAAACAAAATTGCCGCGATCGCGCCAATGAATGTATTTATAAAATTCACGACTTCATTGGTAAGCCAACTATATTGAGATTGCAGCGTAGCACCGATGACACTTTCCAAATTGGTCGCAATAAACGCTGCTACTACGCACCAAACCACCCCGATGAAATCGATTGTACCGACGCCCCAGCCAACAAGAGCGATCGCAACCGATGCCACCACTCCAGCGATTGTTCCCTCTAAAGAGACCGCCCCTTCTGTTCCCCTGGCTACAGGTTGTAAGGTCGTAATCAAAAACGTCCGTTTACCATAAGCTTTCCCGACTTCACTGGCGCAGGTATCCGAAAGCTTAGTGCTAAAGCTGGCTACATAGCCCAGCAGTAGGAAAGGCAGCCATTGAGGTTGCCCTAAATAACTCACCAGTAGCGTTCCTAAGGCGCATAGAGTGCCCGTGAGGGCGGAACCCCAGACATTCTCTGGTCCCCGCGCCCCAGACCGTTTCTCGGCGATTCCCTCGGCTTCTTTTTGAGCCATGCCGATGCGCGTGACGGCAGAACCTACGAGAAAATAGAACATCACGACTAAATACCCCTGCCAGCCGAGGGTACCCCAGATAATGACGCCCAGCGCCCAAGCGTGGAGGAATCCGGCGGGAGTCAGTAACTTTTTAGGGGCGAAATACGCGATCGCTAACAAAACTGTATTTAATCCCACTGCAACTAACCAGGGATTGAAAGAATTAATTGTAGAAAGCATCTGTAAAAATCTTGAATTCATAACACTCTTTCACAATACTCTTGCTCGTGAGAGAGGTGCAAAAAGGAACCCTAGGTGAAGGATGTATTTATCGCCATTAATCGGCGCTTGCACCGCAAGGAGGGACATAGCAGTGCCATGCCCTTACAGAATGATGGCACTGCCATGCCTCTAGAGAATGTTAGAAGCGCAACATATTCCACCCAACTGAGAAACGCGATATTACCGATGAACCCAACAATCTTTCATCTTGCTTTTCCCATCTCCGATGTTGCCCAAGCCAAAGCGTACTATGCCGATGGACTTGGCTGCCAAGTTGGGCGTGAAACCCGCGATGCCTTAATTCTGAATCTCTACGGTCATCAGCTGGTAGGTCACGTTAGCAAAGAACCAATTATCCCGCAACGAGGGATTTATCCCAGGCACTTTGGGCTGGTTTTTACATCAGTTGCTGACTGGGAAAGCTTGCTAGAACGGGCACAACAGCAACAGTTGCACTTTTATCAGCAGCCGAAACATCGCTTTCCAAGTCAACTGACCGAACATCGCACCTTCTTCCTCGAAGATCCGTTTTATAACCTGATGGAGTTTAAATACTACTCTCATGCCGAGGCAATTTTCGGGGTGCGGGAGTATGCCGAGATTGGCGATTCTCGTTAGCAGACGTTACGCGATCGCGCTTCAGCGGTTCTAAAAGTGCTTTCTCCACAGCCTTAACCCCCTTGGCATCTGTAATCATCCACGGATGCAGCAGGATCGGCACCTGTAAATTTTGACCGACAGGCATTTGCGAACTATTCGGTGGCAGAATGATTAAATCAAAAGGCGTCCAGATCGAGGTGAAATTCAGCTGTTCCAGCATCGCCACATCTCGATTTAAATCTTGTAGAAAAGCACTATCAGGACGCATCTGAACGCAGCCAAGCCCTGCGTGAAAGTAGCCCGCCCAAGTTCCGTGGTTGGGCGCTGATATGGTAATGAAGCGCTGCACTCGGTGAATGCCCCCTAGTCGCTGCACGTAGTAGCGGCTAACGATGCCTCCCATACTGAAACCGACCAAATCAAATGGTTGGTCGGGCGCAAAGGTCTTGGCAACGTAATCCTCAACCTGCTGTGCCAGAGAATCTAGACCCATCTGACCATTATTGGGGGTGAGACTGAGGTCGTATACAGACCAGCCTTGCTGCGCCAAGTAAGGAGCCATTTTATGGAAAACAGCCGCTGTGTCGTTGATACCGTGAATTAGCAATACAGGATTGCGCTTATGGGCACTGTTCATGTTGCCAGGGATTAATCTCATATAATCCCAGCTTAGACACGAGCGATCGCTACTGGGGTTGGTTTAGGACAGCCTGCCGAGTGGCTGTGGCTCCAAATCTGAGATCCATGTAAATTCTTGCAACAAAAGAAGGTTTTCCTGCGACAAGCGGCTGTTTTCTAGGAACGAACGGCTGGGTAACTGTACTTACTGAAACAAAATTTGTAAATTTTTGTGAATAAACATCTGGGAATCTTGCCTTTGTCCGCCGTAAAACTTCATAATCCGATCTGGATCGCAATTGCAACGGTAGAAACGCTTTGTCCATATCTTAGAGCAGCTGCTTTGTGAGTTGAACAGTTGAGCTGAGCAGTTGAGTTTATCTTTGGCGATACCAGTTTTGCATCAAAAATAGAATAGCTTGCTCCCATGTTTCGGGAATCAGTCAACATCGTCATTTAAATCTCAGGAGTAATACTAAATGTTTGGTTTTATCAAAAAATTGTTGGGCGGCATTACCGCTTTCATTGGTGGAATTTTTGGCTCTAAGAAATCTGAGGGAAACGAGGCGGGTGCTGCGCTACCTCGTAAGAAGTCTGGTGGATACTACATGGAGCTAGACGAGTCCAAAGACTCAAAACCAGCAGCAAAAGAGAATCAGAAGAAGCCAGAACCAGTCAAAGCCCAAGCATCAGAATCGAAAAAGCCAGAACCCGCGAAGGCATCTGCATCCGCTTCTAAATCTGCGTCTAATGGACAAAAGGATTCATCGAAGCCTCAAGCAGCCCCAGAACCTGTAGCAGCTGCATCCAAGAATTCATCAAATTCTAAAGAAGTTTCAGAACCGAAAGAAATTGCTCAAAGAACCCCAGTAGAGCTAATTCAGACGGCTGAAGGTGTTGAGGCAGTGGTTGCTGAGAAACCAGCAGAGCCTATCAACGGCAAGGGTCAAAGCCAATCCGATACCACGTTTGCTCCGAAATACTTGAACCCAATTTCTAGCTCGAATAGTCGTCGGCGTCCCGGTCCTAGCATGAGCAACTTCATGGACATGGCGCGTCAAGTCAAAAAATAATTAAAAATTAGCAGGCTTGTTGTCTAATTTTTGATTTGCTTTTTAATTCTTTGACCCTCTGAGGAAAACCAGCCCACTGTACAGTTGGAAAGCTGGGTCCCAGAGGGTTTCTTCGCGTCGGAATAAGTCGATATGAGACTTGAGACTTTTTAGCATTTCTGTACGATCTAGCGCAGTTTGGGCAAAATCTGTAAAATCTGCCCAAATCGGCGTCTGAGGTAAATGTCCTTCTAGAAAATGAAGTAAATTGTTCCAGTGACTGCGGTTGGTCGCCTGATTGGGTTGGGTCGGCTGTGGATTGAAGGTAATCCCCTGCCCAAACTGATAGTTGCTATCGCAAAGGCGAAGAATACTGCGTCTGGAAGGAAGATGCAGGTCAATTAATTGGGCATAGTCTTGGGTTTGAGTTTTCCATTGCAGTTGGCGACGAGCATCTTGGTCGATGACTTCGCCAAAAATTGGTAAGAGTCCTTGCACTTGTTGTCTGACTTCTGACCAGTTAAAGCTCAGGGAACCTGTCTGACCGTGTTCGTTCTGGCAAACAACGCTAGCTTCTGGGGAAGCCGAAAGGAAATGGCTGACGCGAAAGACGTTAAGTTTACGAACATCCGCAAGGCTTGCCCAGAAGTTGGGAATTTCAGCTTGCTGCATCTGTTGACTGTAGAATCGCAGTTCTCCTACCGGACCAGTTCGGTATAACCGCCAGCCGCGACTGGGGAGTTGTAGCCGTGCGGTGTAGGGGTCTAACTGCACGATTCGAGCCAACTGTTGAGCGGCGACCTGTTTCTTTTCGGCACTGACAGCTTCTAGAACTAAAACGCCTGCTTCTGTGTCTTCTGGGGCGGCGGTGGCTTGAGCGATCGCGTCTCGTCTTTTTTGTTGGGCGATCGCTTCTATACGTCCCAATCCTTGACGAGCTTGAGTCATAATCTTGGGATTGGTGGTTTCCCGTAGCAGCTGCCGATAGGCATTTTCTGCCGCCTCCAATTTGCCCGTTTCTTCGTACAGTCGTCCCACATAAAACTGTACTAAGGGATTTTGCGGCATCTGTTTTACCAGATGGTTGAGTAACCAGGCAACGGTTTTATAGTCTTTGCGCTCGAAAGCTTCCGCAAGTTGTTCAAGCATTACAGTAATTAAAAATTAACAATTAAAAATTAAAAATTGAAGCAGCCTTCATTTCTAATTGTGCATTGAGCCGTAGCTTAAATCTCTCTAATTTCTGATTCCCATGCCGCTGCTACCAGAGATAAGGCGACCATCGGGGCGGTGACAGCTCGCAGGACACGACGCCCTAGGGAAACAGGTTGGAAGTCAGCAGCGATCGCTTGTTCGACTTCTGCTGGCGTCCAGCCTCCCTCTGGCCCGATGGCGATGACAATCGTTCCTTGCCCTGGATTCTTCAGTTCATCTGCTATACCTAAAAAACCTAACCCCCCAGCCCCCTTCCCTACAAGGGAAGGGGGAGCCGGACTCCCCTCCCCTACAAGGGGAGGGGTTGGGGGAGAGGTCTCTTGCGGCAATAGATCAATCAAGCAATCGAGTAAATGGGGAGAATCTCCACGAGCAACGCAGATATAATTCTTGTTTTTTGTTAAAGAAGAGTGACTATTGAGGGAAGACAAAGCAGTAGAAAAGGAAACGGGTTCTAAAATTGTGGGGACGATTTGACGTTCTGATTGCTCGGCGGCTTCTTGGGCAATTCGCCGCCAACGTTCGAGTTTTTGGGGACTGGGATTGAGCAGGCTGCGATCGCTTACGACGGGCGCGATCGCGACCACCCCTAGTTCGGTACTGTAGCGCACCACTTCATCAAAGCCGTTTTTTGGCAACGCAAGCATTAGCGTCATCGAGCAGGGCAACTCAGTTTGGACAGAAATCGGTTCTAGAAGCTGCCCCTGATTCGCCTCCAGCTTCGCCAGCCACCAGTGCCCCTGTCCATCCATTGCGATAAAGCGATCGCCCTCCCGTAACCGCAACACCCGGCTGAGGTAATGCTGTTGTTCGGCAGTCAGGATAATTTGCTGGTTTTGAAATTGAGAGGGAGCGATCGCTAATCGTTGCAGCTGAGCCAATCTATTTTCCCACTGAGAGCAGACCTATCTGATTTTATCGGAACGAACCTTCTTGGGCTTTAATTTCCACTTGGTGCAGGTCTACTGCTTTGGTGCCATCTACTTTGGCAGCAACCGCTTCGACATGACTCAAAATTGATTGATTAGGAACAGAACCCGTAAGGATAATCGTGGCACCATCTTGTTCGATTGCCAGGGTCTCAATATTTTTGATGTTCGGATCTTCATCAAATGCAACAGCAACACGCTTGGCTAATCCATTGGCATCGTATTCCCCCTCAAATCCCATGTATTCTGGCAGTGTCGGAGGTTTATGCATTCCAGCCTTCTCGCGCAACTCCCAATCGTACTCACCTGTAAGTCCGGGACTCATTTGTTCCTCGACAGCTTGAGCGTCATGCTTGCTGTCTTCTTCTTTTTCACTGCTAGTATTTTTTTCTCCAAGCTGTCTTTCTAACCAAGTCATAATTATTGTTTGCTCCTAATGAAGTTTTATATTTTCTATTACACATCTATCCTAGTTCTGATTACATCTCTCATCCGAAATCAGCCATTGGGTATAGGATAAATTACTGGTTTTTTAAATAAGATGTTTCGCTACCTTACGCGGATTTGTCAACTAAATTTTTTTTTATTTAATATATATAGCCATCCTATTTAAGTTGAATGGCACTGACTTAAGCCCTGAACTAAAGTAATCTACCCCTCAAGAAGGCTAACGCGAACGGGAACGTTCTCCGGGAAAGGGCTAAGAGCTAAAGTCCGTTAAAACTGATTGAAATACTCGTAGAGCAAAGGCTTTTAACCTGTTTTAACAGGTTTTAGCTTTAAGGTGAGAGATTTATCTCAAGGCTCTGGTGTCAGTGCCATTCTATTTAAGTTGCACGCAAGTATTCGTCTTAGTGTAGAGACAAGAGTTATCGCGTCTCCACAGGAGTTCGCGAACCATTTAGTGGAATCCTAAATGGTTCATAAAGCCGAGATACCCGACTTTTTAGAGAAGTCGAGTATTTGAACCGTAGGGTTTTCACTATCTTGCAAACTTAATATTCAATTCAAATATTATGTATCTAATTTTTGCATACAACTTTAATTAGATTATGACGAAATTAAAAAGCCAACGAGTATTGCCTCTAATTATTCAACTACAAAATTTTGGTTTAAATTCAATTAATGATAAAATCTTTACTGGACATACAAAAATAATTTTCTGGGGGATATATTCCAAGCTAAAAGCCTGAAAAATATCACAAAAACTATCTATTAAATTTTGAAAGTTAAAGATGTTTTATAAGTTGTATTTGCATCTCTGATAGGCTATCTATTCGGGAAAAAAGCGGCTGTCGCCAACCCTAGAAAATTGCTGAACCCATCCGTAAACCCGTACAGATGGATGAAGTCATAACTCACTTCTCAGACATCCTCTCTGACTTAGTATTTGCGCGAAGCGAAGGATAGTAAATTCAGGCGGCTGGGTTCAGACATTACGCTTCTAAATACAAATTCTAAAAAAATCTTGATCGACTGTTGGCAAAAAACAAGGCAATTAAGCACAATAGAGGGACTTCGCAAGTAATCCCCATAACATAGACGGAAGATTAAGATATCTACAATACATACCATCTCAATTACATACCAAACCAGGAGACGGGGATTGGTTCCTAAGAATTTTCAAATTAACCCTGGAAGTTTTAACTGATAAAGATGGTAACGCTGCCTAAACAGAGGGGAAATGCTGGAAGAAGACCCTCCAGTAAAAGAATTGGAGTGCAACCCATGCAGACTGAACCGCTTACCGTATTGCTTGTGGAGGATAATCCTGGCGATGCCCGTCTCGTGCGGGAACTACTGCGGGAAGTGAATGCTCCCCAGATAACGCTGATCCACGTTCAGAAGCTCGCAGAAGCCCTGGATTGCCTCATCACTTCAGAAAGGTTAAACGGTCAAAAGTTGAAGATTGAAGGGTTGAATCAACCGACTAACCAGCAACCTTGTGAGCAGAGAGGCGATCGCCTCCCACCATCTATCGAGGTGATTTTGTTGGATTTATCGCTTCCGGATGGTCAGGGTTTAGAAACCGTGAGGCGAGTCCGCAATGCTGTGCCAGAAGTGCCGATTGTGGTGATGTCAGGACTCGCTGATGAAGCGATCGCACTTTCTGCCGTACAAGAAGGAGCGCAAGACTATCTCGTGAAAGGTCATGCCGACAGCCATCTGCTGATCCGCACCGTGCGATATGCCATCGAGCGTCAGCGGATGCAGATACGGCTCCAACAAACTCAGCAAGCCTTGCAGCAACAACTAGAGCGAGAAGCCCTAGTAAACCGCATCACTACTGCCTTAAATTCCAATCTCGATCCAAAGTCGGTCGTTGATGAAATTGTCCGGCAGACGGCGGTCCCGATGAGCTGCGATTTCTGCATGGTAGTCCGAGACTTGCCTGAATCAAACCGAATTTACATTGAAGCAGAGTATTGGCCCCATTTATCAGATGCCGTCAAGCCGATTCATCAATCGCCCCTACAAGGGACAACTCTGTCCGTAGAAGGCTGGGAAACGGTGCGAAGTGAGTTGCTCGAAAACCGTCCGGTAGCTATTGCAAACACGGCTGACTTTTGGTTGACCCCAGCCTACCAAGCGCTGTGCCCGGAAAGTAGACCGAGTACGATACTCCTGGCTCCTATCTTCGTGAGAAAGCAATTCTACGGCTATCTGGTCGTTGGCTCGCTCAAGCCGCGCCCGCTGTTCTTAGAATGGGAAATTCAACTGCTGCAACAGTTAGCTGGACAGACAGCGATCGCTCTCTACAATGCCCAAGAGCTTGAAGAGCTAGAAAGCCTGGTTCAAGAGCGCACTCAGCAACTTGCTCAGGAAAAAACACTGCTGGAAGCCATTCTTAATTCTATTCAAGAGGGAATTACTGTCACCCAGCCCGATGGTCAAATCGTGCTGTTAAACCGGGCGGCATTACAGATATATGGTCTAGTCGGGAATGGGGTTACACCTACCTCCGCCCCAGGCTCTATGCCTCACGTCCGGAATTTTTTAACTAAATTAAAAGTCCGTAACCCAGATGGTTCCCGCCCTCATCGGTCGGAGTTACCCTTAATCAGGGCACTTCAAGGGGAAGTTTTTACCGATCAGGAGCTGGTGGTACACGGTCTCAATGGAGAGCGCAAGTGGGTGAGTATCAATGGGGCGGCAATCTGCGATGAAGCCGGGAAAGTCTTGCTGGCAGTCAATACGACGCGAGACATTACTGAGCGCAAACAAGCAGAAAAGGCGCTGCGGGAATCGGAAACCAAATTCCGGACGCTCTACGAATCAACCAGCGCGGCGGTGATGCTGTTGGATGAACAAGGATTTATAGATTGCAACAGTGCCACCCTACAGCTATTTGGCTGTGATAACTTGGAGGAGTTTTGTGGAAACCATCCCAGCCAATTCTCGCCGCCGACTCAGCCCGATGGTCAAAGTTCTCGGAGTCTGGCTTGCGATCGCATTACCACTGCCCTAACAGAAGGCAACTGTCGCTTTGATTGGGTTCATCGGAAGTTAGATGGTAAAGATTTTCCGGCAGAAGTAATGCTAACGGCAATCGAGTTGGACAACCGGAAAGTGCTGCAAGCGGTCGTGTATGACATTAGCGATCGCATGAACAAGGAAATCGAACTGCGGGAAGCGAAGGAAGCGGCAGAAGCGGGAAGTCGCGCAAAAAGTGAATTCCTTGCCACCATGAGCCACGAACTCCGAACGCCCCTCAATGCGATCTTGGGACTCTCTCACATTATGCGGCAAGAGATTTTTGGCACGCTCAATGAGAAACAGAAAGAATATGTTACCTGCATTAACAATAGTGGCGAACATCTCCTATCGCTGATTAACGATATTCTTGACCTTTCTAAAGTCGAAGCAGGCAAAGAACAACTCTGCCCGATGCCAATCATCGTGCCGCATTTGTGCGAATACGTCGTTACGATTATGCGGGAGCAAGCCTACGAACGAGGGCTACAACTCACCAGTCAAATTGACCCAGAAGTTGATGTTTGTGTCGCCGATGAACGACGGCTAAAGCAGATGTTATTAAATCTGCTATCGAATGCAATTAAGTTCACACCATCGGGTAAAGTTTCCCTAATTGTGCAAAAGCAGCCTGGATGCATTGTGTTTACCGTAGCGGATACGGGCATCGGCATTGCCCCTGAGAAACTGTCATTGTTATTTGAGCCATTTCGCCAATTGGACAGTGGATTGAACCGGCAGTTCGCTGGCACTGGTTTGGGGTTGTCACTGACTCGCAGTTTAGCCCGACTTCATGGTGGAGAAGTGATGGTTTCTTCAACGCTAGGAAAAGGCAGTGAATTTACTCTATATCTGCCCGATATGAGCAATGAATCAGTTTCCATCTCCCAGTTTCCAAGCGACGGAGGCGATTCTTCTTCATTGTCTTCCGGGCTAAACAATGGCGAGTTAAAAGCCGCCGCTAACCCTTTTTCTATCCCTGGTAAAGGACGAATTTTAATTGTGGAAGACGATGAAAGTAGCGGGTTGCTGTTGCAAGACTATCTCCAAATCGTAGGTCATACCGTCGAACATTTGCTTGATGGGACGGATTTCCTCCAGCGAGTGCGAACCTTCCAGCCCGATTTGGTTTTGTTGGACGTAAATTTACCCGGTGGATACAGTGGGTTAAATTTACTAAAAGACTTAAGACAGCAACCGGAACTGGAAAGACTGCCAGTGGTGATGGTGACGGCAAAGACAATGACTGAAGATCGAGAGCATTGTTTAGAGGCTGGTGCCAATGATTATCTTAGCAAGCCGATAGGCATTCCTCAGTTGGAGTTAATTTTAATGAAACATCTTTGAAAAAAGCAAAAGGCAAAAGGCAAAAGAAAGAATTTGGTTTCTAGGCTGGAATTTTTAATTCTTTCAAAATTTGCCAAGCTTTAACCACATTGCCTTGCAGAAGCGTGGCTACGCCATTCAGGGCTTGAAGTTCGGATAAGTTCGGGTTGATGGCAAGAGCTGGTTTCAAAGCTTTCTGGGCGGCGGCGGGATGCCAATCGTACAGATGGACAAAGGCGAGATAGGCATAAGCGTAGGGATTTTGGGAGTCGATCTCAACGACTCGTTCTAAGGCAGCGATCGCACCTTTGACTTGTCGCTTCAGCGCCTTTGACAAAGCCAGTGTGTATGCCCAATCCCGGTTTTGCGGTTCCTGTTGCAGTCGGTATTCCAATGCCGTTAAGCTCTGATTCAGATAGTCTTGAATCGGGTCGTACTGGTTGATGCGCCCAGTTTCTTCAAATATCGACTCTAGAGCTTCTGTCCCTTGGGGTAAGGTAGCGGCTAGAGTCCGCAACTGAGTCAGCAAATCCAGCTCAGGTGCGGGTGTGGCGGCGGCAAGGGGTGCAATGTTCAGTGTCACGGGAGGCACCTGGATCGGGTAAGTTTCACCTGTTTGCCGGTTCAGGTAAGTCGCTTCTAGGCTATAAATTCCAGCTGATATATTTGCTGGCGGCAGCATCGCTATCTGTTCGGTGACTCGAAACCCATTCGCAGAACGCTCAGGGGGAAGAACTTTTGGATACAATTCTCCCATGCCAATCCCGTGATCGTGCAGCCATTCAGATTTGGGATTTTCAATTTTGGGATTCTCAACTTTGGAATTTTCAACGATGCGATCGCTCATTCGCCAAGTCAGCAGCACTAAACCAGATTGCAACTGTTCCCAGGAACCAGACCATTCGTAGGTAATCGGTACGGGACTCCCTGGCGGGGCTTGATTAGGTACACTCACCCGTTCTAGGCTGACTTGGGTACGGGGTTCTGTGAGGGGTTGTACTTGGATGGGTGGCGTTTTGCGATGATAGAGTTTCAGAACGCTGTCATCGGGTAAATCCCAAGTCTTTTGCAACTGGAAATCCGAACCTTGTTCGACAGTTTGGACGATGATTGCTTGCGCGTCTGGAATCGATCCTTGCTTACCAGTTTTCGTGAGGAACCAGGAAAGCGATCGCGCATCTTGAGGGACAAACTTTTTTCGGGTTCCCACCTGACGCCCATACACCTGAAAATTTTCCAACGCACCGTAATAATTGAAATTATGCTGGTTGATTTTGGCGGTTGAGGGTAATACTCCCAGGGTGGAACGCAGATAAGGTTCGGTTTGAATAATTTGGGCGGTCGCTTGTTGGTGAGGCCATTTTTCTCCCAGATAAACGGGATGCTGGGCGTAGGGACTGAGGACTTGCGTTAAATTGGCAAACATCCCTCCCACGGGAAACAGATTCAGAAACATCAGCAGCACCGCCAAACCAACCGTTCCCCAACAGATATGGTTTTTCCAGCGTCCTGTCGGGCGCGTTAAACCATAAGCTAAAAATAACCCCACAGCGGGCAAGTAAGGCAAAACATAGCGGGAATCCTTATTAATATTCAGCGAACCAAGCAAATAAGCTCCCACCCAAAACACCATCAGCCAAGCAATTGAATTAAAATTTAAAAATGAAAAATTAAAAATTGAAGAATTCTCATTTTGAGTTCTTAATTTTTTAATTGAATAGATCAGCAATCCCACAATCGGAATGAGTAATAAAGGCCAGGACAGATGGTAAGGGAGAATTTTCCAGTAGTAAGTCCAGGCGTCTAGAGTATTGAGGGCGGGATCTCCCTCAGCGATCGCTGAATCCACAGTTGCCCGTTTTCCCGCTGTCAGCATCAGCAGCCAATTTGTGCGATACCAGGGGCCAAATACCAAAACCGACAGCAGCAAACCAGCAACCAGCTGCGCCAAGCGTCCCCATGCCCGGTGCCGAATCGTACCAAACCCCACCCACAAAATCGGCGACAACAAAAAGAACAGCGCTGTCTGCTTTACCATCAGCGCCAGCCCCAAAGAAAGCCCAAACGCCGCTGCCCAAACCCATTCTCTTGTTCTGTGCGTCCTCTGTGCCTCTACGGTTGGACAATTTCGCCAAACCGTCAAGCAAAAGAAACTCAATGTCACAACTGCTGTCAACGGATAATCCAGCAGAAAATCCAGACGATATTGATAAATCCCCGGTAACAATTGGCACAGCCCAGCCGCCCATAAACCGACTTCAATGCTAAATAGCTGGACGCCTAAACCATAAACCGAACCCAACAGCATCGCACTGAATAGCAACAGAACTAGCGTGGCTTGATCCGCCCCCGTACCAAAGAGATGCTGGACGATAGCAGTCGCAATGTAGGTAAAAGGCGGCACTTTGGATGTCAAAAGCCAAAAGCTCGTCCACCACTCGCCTGAAAACCACTGGGGTTGTTGCAAAGCCCTCCAGTAGTTCAACGATCCCGTCAAGTAATCTGCCTGATCCCAGGCTGGTACCGAGTGGTCAAGCGCAAACCAAATGCGATCGCATACCGCCCCCACAAGCCAAATGATCCCCAGAACCAGTAGGGGCGACTCTTGTAGTCCTTTGTAAAACGAATTGCGTTTATCTTTATCAGCCACAAAACCTAGGTGGATTAATCTAACATCTTCCTCATATTTACAATAAAAGCCAGATGTTTATAAAGCTCTGTTACTATTTTTCAAGCTTCCAAAGCGAATATTGACCTTCTTCTAGCAGATTTATTTTATAATTTTGCTCTTTTTCAAGTTTGCTTCGCCATTCTTTAGAAGGCTCAAGGAGGAACACATCGCTAAAACCATCGGCAATCTTAGGTAGATTGGGTTCAGTTACTAATTGAAGTTTTACTTTTGGTTCAAGTAGATAGCTATACGAGAGTATTTCATCTAGATTATAGGAACGATTGGTGCTAATCAAAAGCGGTTTATTAGCTTTGTTAATTATCGGGGCTAGCTGAGGACTGTTAGTTGCCTTATGCCAAGAAATTTCAGTTATTGGCATAGATGCACACGACACAACTCCAGCTAAAAATAACCCAGTTGTTATCCCCTTCCATAACTGTTGCTGCGAACCAGAAAAAATCTTGGTAGCAAGCAGATAAGCAACAGCTAGTTGAATGCCTAAATAGCAAGGGGTTAGATATCGAGGAATAGCCGAACGCTGTCCCCCAAAAATTAAATCTGATAAAATTAAAGTTAAACCTGTAACGCCTATCAGCGTGAAAATAAATAACCAAACTCGGATTTGAGTTTGGCGACATACAAAATATAAAGAATATACTGCTAAACTTAATAAAGCAATACTAAGTGGTCTTCCCAAATAACTTTCAAATTCAGCAATATTAAAATGCAAATCCAAAAACACGCTTCTGAGACCACCAATCCACGTTCTAACTAAAGATAGAAAAGGCATTTCTTTAGCTGTCCAACTGGCGGCATCAACTTCGTGGATTTGAACTAGCCAAGGGATAAAACTTATCGAAGCTACAAGAGATGAAACTAGATATGCGATAGTAGTTTTATTCAAGCGAAAACGTTCAACCGCAATTACATATATCCCATGTCCAATCGCAATTAAGATAGAAAGCAAATACGTATAGAATCCTAATATCAAAGTTGCTGCATAAATCCCCCAACTAGATTTTGTTTTTAACCGCATTGCTCGCAGCAGTGCCGCACTGGACAATAAAATTGTCACCATCCACATACTGTATTCTCGCGCTTCCTGTGCATACAGTACGTGAAATGGTGAAACTGCTATCAGCGCTACAGCAATCCATCCTACCAGCGACGAATCAAATAATTCTAGGCATAGCCAATAAATACAAGGCAACACCAACAAACTCATTACCGCAGATAAACTCCGCGTTACTGCTATTGAATTACCAAATAACTGTATCCAAAATCTTCCCAACATTACATACAGTGGCGGATGTTGGGGGTCTTCTTTTATCAAGGCTTGAATGCTATCTCCTAAACTTTTTTCAGGATTAACCCGTAGATACTTTTGTAAATCTTCAATACCAATTACATTACCAGTGAAGGCTTCCCGAATTACTTCTTTCTTGGTGTAACCAGAAATTTGTAGTGAAGTGATGGTTTCATCTCGCCAGTAAACTTTTTTATCAAGATTAGAGAAGCGAAAGAATACGCCTAAAATTAAGAGGATAATAATTAAAAACCTTAATCCTTTCGGTGGGAGCGCCCAATGCTTCAATCTATCTTTTCCCTGAGATTTTCCTGCAACCTGCTTAACGCTTGTTTCGTTGATATCTGGTTGATAAGCCATAAATAAAATCTCTTAAAAAAAATAACTAAAATCTTCCGAAAGTTATTATTAGTAACTCAATATAAGCATCTAAAGATAGATATTCATCAAACTTTAGATAGATGGTATTTTAAATAAAATTGTGATTTCGGTAGATGAACTAATTAAATTTCTCTAATAAAACAGAGCTGAGATTGCTTTAATCTCAGCTCTGACAAAGCTTGTAAGCTTAAGAAAATGGCTCAATATGGATTTCAGGGAGCTACTTATAGAAGGGTCTCAGCAACGCTTTACCTCGTTTTCTGGCATTGTGAGCAAATTCAAAAAAGCCTACTCCCCGCAAGCGGAGGGAAGATAAAAAATAAATTTTTATTCAGGAGAGAGTGGGGTTCATTCAGTGCATCTTGATAGAGAATTGGTAGAATTCGGCGATATTAATTATCTGTATGATGGGTTAGCTTTCTTCGTAAGCCATACAGGTTTTGGATTTCCTTGCGTTTTCCCAACTCACGAAAATATTCAATTTAATTATATCGACTGAACTTATGACCGATAAATGACATAAATATTAATTCTTCACTACCTCCCAAAGTTCTTTCTTGTAAACAGGTTTCATTATGTCGTTATGGTTTATCTTTAGCCCTAACAGCAATGTCTTTGAAGGACTGAATAAAAATATATCGCTATAGCCATCTGTGATTTTGGGTATCTCCGGTTCAATTACTAGCTTAAAACGCACTTTATTATCCAATAGATGACTGAGCGAAAGAATATCACCATGAATCGAATCACTAATCACAAGTGGAGAATCAGCTTGGTTAATTATCCGAGCTATTTGAGCATTTGCCGAGTTATGAAACTTGTTCCACCAACCTTCTGCTTGAGAACTGGTTGCACAGGATAAAACTCCACAGGAAAACAATAGAACTATGGCAACCCTCCATGTTTTTCCTTGCTGATTATTAACATAAAATTTTATCTTAGTAGCAAATAGGTAAGCAACAGCTAGCTGAATTCCTACATAAAATGGCGTTTGATATCGAGCAACGGTTGACCAACGCCCTCCCTTTATTATATCTGGTAGTAATAAGGCTAGCGCTGTTACTCCCATTAAAGTGGATATAAAAACAAAAGCTTGCTTTGGGGAGTGGCGATAAAGAAAATAAAGGGAATAGCCTACCAAAATTAAAACAAGAGGAATTAAATATGTAAGTGGATTACTGAAGCTGAATTCAACATCCAGAAAAACACGAGTCAGGTTAAGCAGCCAAATTTTAACCAAAACCAATACAGAAATTTTTACAGATGCCCAACTCATTGTGCTGCGATGAGTGACAATAAATAAAAACCAAGGTATAAAGATTATTCCTCCTGCACTTACTGCGAACAAATAGGAAAGAATTATTTTATTCAATCGCCAGCTTGCAGTTATTGCTACATAGAGTCCATGTGCAATTAAAACTAATATAG
The DNA here is from genome assembly GCF_014698845.1 of Coleofasciculus sp. FACHB-1120. Taxonomy (NCBI): domain Bacteria; kingdom Bacillati; phylum Cyanobacteriota; class Cyanophyceae; order Coleofasciculales; family Coleofasciculaceae; genus Coleofasciculus; species Coleofasciculus sp. FACHB-1120. The sequence continues at coordinate 156,419 of NZ_JACJTV010000006.1, forward strand.
AAAAGAAATAGGTGTAGAGACTAATTACTACCGTTCCTGCATAGATTACCCAACCAATCTTTGTTTTTAGCCGTATAGCTTGAAGCAGAGCCGCGCTTGATAATAGGATTGTCACCATCCACAAGCTATACTCTCGTGCTTCCTGTGCGTACACAACATGAAAGGGTGAGACAGCTATCAGTGCGATCGCAATCCACCCTGCTAAAGGTGACTCAAATAATTCTAGACATAGCCAATAAATGCAAGGGAACGCTAGCAAGCTAATGACAGCCGCTACACTTCTTGTTGCTGCTACTGAATTGCCAAAAAGCTGCACCCAAAATCTCGCCATTACAAAATAAAGTGGTGGATGTTCTGGGGAATCTAACGATAAAGAGCTAACAGTATCCATTAAGCCTTTCTCAGAATTGGGATACTGATACTTCAATAAGTCTTTGACTCCTACTTCCTTTCCTGTGAAAATCTGCTGGTATAACTCATCTTTTGTAAAGCCAGAAATGGTTATTGAAGTAAGAGTCTCATCGTACCAATAAACTTTTTTACCAAGATTGACAAAACGAAAAAATACACCCAGCGCTAACAGAAAAATGATTAAGAACCGTAACCAAGTCGGAGGAAGCGCCCAAGTCAACTTTAGTTGGTTGTTCATTTATCAAAATAGCTTAATTTTTAAGAATTGAAAATTGCTAAAACTCTAGATATTAACCGACATTACTGGATATTTTCGGTTAATATTTAGTCATTTAAGCTAGGTCTGCAATGATCGTACCGATGGGATCGTACAGATGTGATAAATAGTAGCTATGTCAACCCCTAAAAAATGACTAATCATTCTGTGCAAATTAGCTGCACACAATCTTATGGTTCAAAGCTATTTTTTACAGGATTGCTCAAATTTTTAGTACAAAATTGTCAAAAGATAGGATTTTTTTAGGAAGATTTAATAAATATGGCTGTGAGAGAGGGGGAATCAGTCAAAAAAATAAGGGCATCACCGCGTAAGCGATCGCCCTTAGTACGATATTTCAGGATGGTGAACCGATGAGCCGAGAATTAATCGCTTTGGGAGCTTGTTTTTCTAACGGCTAGAATGATAATCTAATCAACTCCTTCAATTGGCGCGAAGCCTTGGCGTTGGATATTTTCAGTGATTACGCGGGGTTCGAGGAATTGTAGCAAGTAATCTGGACCACCTGCTTTAGAACCGACCCCGGAGAGTTTGAAACCGCCGAAGGGTTGTCTTGCTACAATTGCGCCAGTGATGCCACGATTGATGTAGAGGTTGCCGACTTCAAATTCGCTTTCAGCTTGTTGAATGTGGGAAGGTGTACGCGAATATAGACCGCCGGTAAGCGCGAAGTTGGTGTTATTACCAACCGCGATCGCTTCCTTGAAATTCTTCACCCGCATGACTGCCAAGACAGGACCAAAAATTTCTTCTTGGGCAATCGTCGCCTCTGGCGAGACTTCTGAGAAAATCGTCGGGCCAATAAAATAGCCATTATTGGGTGCGGGCATTTCCAGCGCCACTTTTGCTTCCTGACGCCCTTTCTCGATATATTCCAAAATGCGATCGCGTGCGTTTGCATCAATCACAGGACCAACTTGGGTGCTAGGTGCCTCCGCAGGGCCAACATTAAGCGATCGCGTCGCTTCCACCAAACGCTCCACAAAAGCATCATAGATGGGTTCTAGAACAATGACCCGCGAACACGCCGAACACTTCTGTCCGCTGTAACCAAAAGCGGACTGCACCACACCTTGCACAGCTTGGTCGAGATCGGCACTTTCATCGACGATAATCGCATTCTTGCCACCCATTTCGGCAATCACCCGCTTCAGGTGTTTTTGTCCTGGTTGTAAAATCGCCGCATCAGCGTAAATTCGACAGCCGACTTCCTGAGAACCTGTGAAAGTAATCATGTGGACATCGGGATGCTTCACCATATAAGCACCCACCGTTGAACCTTTTCCGGGTACGTATTGGAATACCCCACGAGGGATGCCTGCTTCTACCAAAATTTCACTGAGTTTCGCAGTAATCACCGATGAAACTTCAGCGGGTTTGAGAAGCGTACAATTTCCAGCCACCAGTGACGCCACTGTCATTCCGGTGGGAATCGCCAAGGGGAAATTCCAAGGGGAAATAATCAGAGAAATTCCTCTTGGTTGGTAGTTATAGCGGTTGGTTTCCCCGGCGATGTCATAATGGTGCCCAGCATCCAACCGTTCCATTTCGTCGGCATAGTAACGGCAGAAGTCTATCGCTTCGGAAACTTCACCATCGCATTCCCGCACTGGCTTCCCAACTTCTAATACCATGCACGCGGATAATTCAGCGCGGCGTTTTTCCATCAAATCTGCGGCTTTCCGCAACACTCCAGCCCTTTCTGGCACCGGAGTCCGCCGCCAATTGGCAAATGCTGCTTTTGCGGCTTGGATCGCTTGTTCTGCCTGTTCTACGCTAATCAACCCGATTTTGCCAACCACCTCACTGGGGTTGGAAGGGTTCACTGAATCGACGAGATCCGATGTATTTACATATTCACCGTTAATCAGAGGTAAATAGGTTTTACCCAACTGTTCGCGCATCGTTTGCAAAGCTTGTTGCGATCGCTTCCTTTCCTCGACTTGAGAATAATCCGTATCCGCCGCATTGTGAAAAGGCAAGTTTAGAGTTGGGAGTTTTGAGTTTTGAGTTTTGAATGAATCCGAACTTTCTACAACGGGGGGCGCTAACAATTCCTCAATCGGGCGCTCTTCCAGATTTTGCCTCAAGAATGAACTATTGGCAGTATTTTCCAGCAACCGGCGAATCAAATAAGCCATTCCCGGTAGCAAATCCCCATAAGGACAATACACCCGCACTCGATAACCTTTATCGACGAGAGCTTTTGCCAGCTTATCTCCCATGCCGTACAAAACTTGCATCTCAAAGCGACGGCGGGGAATTTTCAAACTTTCCGCGATCGCCATCGCCCGTGCTTGCGATCGCACGTTATGGCTGCCAATTGCCGCGTATAAATACTCATGATTTTCCAGCAACAACTGGGTCATCTTCTCAAAATTGGCATCAGTTGCGGTTTTATCGCTGTAAACTGGCACGGGCCAATCTTTTTGCATCGCCTTGATGGTTTCTTGATCCCAGTACGCCCCTTTTACCAAGCGCACTGTTAGGGGATAGCCACGCTGTTTCGCCCAGTCAATCAAGCCGCGCAAATCTTGTTCGCTGTCGCGCAGATAAGCTTGCAGCGTTATTCCGAGATCCGTGCGACTCCGGAACTCCTCTTCCATCAACAACTGTTTCAGGATGGAGAGCGTCAAATCTTTATAGGCATACTGTTCCATATCAAAGTGAACGGCAGCCCCCAACGCTTGGGCGCGACGTAATAGAAGCCGGATGCGATCGCTCACTCGCTCCTCGCTTCCCTTCGCATCCAACGGATCGAACTGGGAATAAAACGCGGTTAACTTGACAGATACCTGAACCTGCGGGATATCTTCTCCATCGGCTTGGTCTATTGCAGGAATCCGCGTCCACGTCTTCGCAGCGTCCGTCAGCTGCTGCATCAATTCCAAATATCTATCTAAATACGACTGCGCCTCAGCTTCCGTAATCACCGCCTCCCCCAACAGGTCGATGGTAAAAGCCATTTTCTCCTTACGCAATCGCTCAACCGTCTTAATAACCTGTTTAATGCTTTCCCCAGCGATATATTTATGGGCTAAAGTTTCAACTGCTGTATTCACAGTTGTCGCTGCTACTTGACCGGGCATTGAGTCTGGAGACGCAAAGTTGAGCATCCCTTTCAGGCTCGTCGGGAGTTCAACCGACTCATCCGCCAAGTATTCTTGCAAGTGACGAGCAACTTCCGGTTTACTGTGCAGCGCAGGCAGACAGTCAATGAAGCGAAACAGCTGCACCCGCAAACCAGGGTTGCCCATTGCCCAGGCAAGTAATTTATCATCCCAGCGCATTTGGTCGCGCATTTGGGCAAAAAAGGAGCGATTTTCTCTCGTTGCTGCCAACAGCTGTTTGGCAATTTCTTGGGTCTTGACTTCGTAGGTGCTATCAGATATTTGTACAACCACAGCTGGCAGACTCCTAATTCAGGATAAAGGCATCAATGCTGGGAACCCTCTATCTTCTATTTTCTCGATTTCCCACGCGATCGGCATCAACTTTACTTCCCAACTGCCGCTGTTGACTGTAGCGGATTCAACACACGACCAAGAAACAAAATGCTACCCGACCGCTTGTCCCGAATTAGGAACACAAATGGGCGATCGGCTCGAAACTTTTTATTGGTGCCCCTAGTCATCCCCACCGCTGTAGACGCCCCTGCCTCAGTACCCTCCTCATTCACCTCTACAAAGGCTTTGTGGATCACCTTGGAGATGAACAACCCTTTCTTGCCGGTCATCGCCGAGAAGTCAGCTTCAAGACTGAACGCATTGGGCATCCCCATATTTGCCAGCACCTTGCTGAGGTCAAACTCTGAAGTGAGGTTGAACTTCGGCAACCAAACTGAAACCATCTGCTCTTGCTTGAGGGACGATAGCCACCGTTCCAAGTTTTTCGGCGTCAGCTGCTGCTCCAGCTTCGCCAGCCCATCCACTTGCTTGGGCAAGAGAATCACCATCGATAATTCCTCGGATAGCTCCTCCCCTTGACCGTAGGGCAGCTCTAGCACTTGCAAGCTGCCGACATCTGCCCAGCCGTATTGATCCGTCTTGAACATCATCGGTACGCTAATCTGCTGCGTCGGAGTGACATAAAACGGCTCATTTTTGGTTTTTTCCCGATCGAACGGGCTGAACCAGGCACCTTTAAAGTAAATGGCATTTGTCAGCACCAGCTTTGTCTTGGGAGAGATCATCCCTGGTGCAATCAGGTCTTGAATCTTGTCTTCAGTTTTTTTGGCGACCCAGTTGTTGATTGTGCGACGAGCCTGTTCAGTCGCTCCGGCAAAGTCTACCTCCTGGAGTCCCCCGCCGTAATCGTTCTGAGTGGTTTTCAAGAAGGGATCGCGAAAGCCATAGCCCTTTTGACCCCATAGCCGATTCGCAACAGCAATTTGATATCCCCGCTGTTCGCTGGCGTTTAGCTCAGCCGTGAGGGCAGCAAAAGTCGGATGCAGGCGTTCTTGCTCTAAGGTGAAGTGGAGAACTTTCGCCATCTCGGTCGCCGTTTGTCCGCCCGCTCCAGCGTAGGTCATGGCGAGTGCCGTTGAAATGCTATAAGGAGAGAAAAATAGGTTCCCTTCTTGTTTCTGCAAACGGTTATAGAGATCGAGGGCGAAGGAGCTGTTGCCCTCCACCACGGTATCTAAGAGCGCGGAAATTTCCTCTGTTGGTTGTTTTGAACTGGAGGACGCGGTTTGGCTGGTGAAAATCGGCTTTGGAAGCGGAATCCTATGTGCTTTCTCTGAAAACGAGGTGTGATTCCTGAAAGACATCCCAGGTTCACGAGCCATAGCGGAACCAACCGAAGCGATCGCCAAACCTACTAAAGCGGCGGAAAAACCCGCGATGAATTGTCTCATGCTGCTTTCATGCAAAATCCCATAGCCGTGGTTTCTGAATGTAGCAGATGCCTCTGGTAAGCCCAGCCTAACCTATCTTTTATTCCAAAGAAAAGATAGCTTCAGGAGTATTAAACTCCTGAAGCAAACTGGTATCGTATCGAAATCAAAATTTTGAGTAATGAGATAAAACTCAAAATTTGTTTATAGCTGCTTCACTTCAGCAACCAGCTTCGCCACGACATCCCGCGCACTACCAAATAGCATCATCGTTTTGTCTTTGTAGAAAAGCTCGTTATCCACACCGGCAAAACCCGCACTCATCCCCCGTTTAATCACAATCGTGTGTTTTGCCTTATCGACTTCCAGAATCGGCATCCCGTAAATTGGGCTAGCAGAATCGTGACGAGCCGCTGGATTCACCACATCATTCGCCCCAATCACCAGCGCCACATCCGTCTGCTCTAACTGCGGATTGATATCATCCATATCGTATAGCTGCGGATAAGGCACATTCGCCTCCGCTAGCAATACGTTCATGTGTCCTGGCATCCGTCCCGCGACTGGGTGAATGGCGTATTTCACTTCAACGCCCAGTTTTTCTAGTCCGTCAGCCAATTCGCGGACAGCGTGTTGTGCTTGCGCCACCGCCATACCATAGCCGGGAACAATCACGACGGAACGTGCATAGCCCAACATCATCGCACCTTCTTCTGGATCGATGCTGTGGACATTTTTATCGCCTCCATCTGCACTACCAGCACCACCAGATGCCCCAGCTTTCCCGAAGGCACCGAACAGCACGCTGGCAAGGGAACGGTTCATCGCCTTACACATGATTTCGGTCAGGATTAAGCCTGAAGCGCCTACCAAGGCACCGGCAATAATCAACATATTGTTCATCACCACGAAGCCAGCCGCCGCTGCAGCGACCCCAGAAAGCGAGTTCAGCAGCGAAATCACGACGGGCATATCCCCGCCGCCAATCGGAATCACAAACAGCACGCCCAGAAGGAAGGAAATCCCTACCATTCCTAGGAATACAGGTAAGTTATCTGGTACGACGAGCAGATAGGCACTCGCGACGACAAAACTTCCCAAGAGGAGGGCATTGATGGGTTGCTGCAAGGGAAACGTGATCGGGGAACCACTAATAAGTCCCTGCAATTTGGCAAAAGCAACCATACTGCCAGTGAAGGTGACGCCGCCGATAAAGACGCTACTGATAATCGAGAGGTTGGCGTCAATGGGAATTGCTTGGTGCGCGTCCAAAAGCCGCCAAAATTCTCCTAGAGCGACGAGGGCAGAAGCTAAGCCTCCCAAACCGTTTAGTAGACCCACCATTTGAGGCATGGCAGTCATTTCTACTTTATAGGCTGCGATCGCACCCAACACTGAACCAATCAGCAAACCCAACAAAATCATTTCGTAGTTCAACACCTGCCTATCTAGCAGTGTTGCTACGATAGCCAGTAGCATCCCGACCGCTGCCCACTGATTGCCTGTGCGAGCTGTCGCTGGTGAACCCAGCTTCTTCAATCCCAGAATAAATAAACACGCTGCTACTAAATAAGTCAGCTGTATTCCACTCGGCAGATATTCCGTCATATCACTTGTTAGTCGGTAATGGGTAATTGGTGATTGGTAATCAGAAGAGTTTGAGGGTTCGGGTTTGAATTTTGAGTTGGAAACTTCTTCGATTCAAAATTCAAAACTTACCCCTTACCCGCTTACCTTTTTCTTAAACATTTGCAACATCCGATCCGTCACCAAGAAACCACCTACTACGTTGATGGTTGCCAGCACCACGGCAATCAAGCCCAAAATGACGCTGAGATTTGACTCGCGCGGTCCACAGACAATCAGCGCTCCAATTACGGCAATTCCGGAAATTGCATTTGCCCCGGACATGAGGGGAGTATGGAGTGTCGGCGGCACTTTGTTAATTACTTCAAATCCGATAAAAGACGCTAGAACAAATACAAACAAAGCACCAATTAAGGTTTCTGTCATTCAGCTCGCTACTCCTTCTTGATTCAGCGGTAAAGGTGGACAATGCCCACCGACAATATTCAAATTTGACACCTAATTTGATAGCAAACAAACCCGCTTCCAGAGAAGAAAGTGGGGTTCTTCCGCTGTTTTTCTAGGCGTTAATCGTTACCTGAGCCAAAGTATCCTGGACTCGTTGATTGAGAATCTCACCGTTATTAGTGACGCAGGTACTGCTAATAATGTCATCCTCAAAATTCAGGTGCAACGCCTTTTCTTTAATCAGGTATTGCACCAAAGTCAAAACATTCTTGGCATACATTTGACTGGCGTGAACCGGCATAGACGCAGGTAAATTCATCGGGCCAATAATCGTGACTCCGTTCCGCTGTACATCCTTGCCTGGTTCCGTGCAGGCGCAGTTTCCGCCTTGCTCAGCTGCCAAATCGACAATGACCGAACCTGGTTTCATCTGGGCTACCATTTCCTCAGTCACTAGGATGGGCGCTTTCCTGCCCGGAACCTGAGCCGTGGTAATGACGACATCGGCTTGCTTGACGTGCTCGGTGAGGACTTCTTGGGTGCGTTGCTTAGAGGCTTCAGAAACTTCTTTGGCGTAGCCACCCGCCGCTACAGTTTCTTCATTCAGCTGCACTTCGATAAATTTCGCCCCTAGGCTTTGCACCTCTTCCTTCACGGCAGGACGAATATCAAAGGCTTCTACGATGGCACCTAGGCGTCTAGCAGTAGCGATCGCTTGCAGTCCCGCTACCCCGGCACCCATAATAAATACTTTCGCTGGTGCAATTGTCCCGGCTGCTGTCGTCAGCATCGGGAAGAACTTTGGCACAGCCGCCGCTGCAATCAGTACCGCCTTGTATCCAGCCAGTCCCGCTTGAGAAGACAAAGCATCCATGCTCTGCGCTCGACTGGTGCGGGGGATCAACTCCATACTGAAGGCGGTGACTCTGCGCTCAGCTAAACGCTGGATGAGGTGTGGATTTCCCAGAGGATTTAGAAACCCAATCAACACGCCGCCTTCCTTTAGCTGATGAATTTCATGGTCTTTGGGCGGATTGACTTTTAATAGAACATCCGCTTCGCGCCACAAAGCACCTGTATCCGAGACAATCGTTGCACCGGCTGCTCTATAGGCGTCATCAAACAAAAATGCTTGCTCACCAGCACCCGCCTCTACCCACACTTCTAGACCCTGTTTTACAAGCTTGCCTACAGTGTCAGGCACCAGCGCCACACGCCGTTCACCAACTTCAACTTCCTTTGCAACCGCAATTCTCATGAACTCTCCCAATCAATTCTACGAAACCCTTCTGCATCCTATCGTTTTGCATCCTAGATGGATTTCTAAATTCCGATCCGTATCTTTAACTTTGTTTTATGAATTTAGAGTTCCATTCTTACGCACGTCCTAAGACGATATCACCTAGAACCCGTTTTCAAAGCTTTAACCGATGATAAAAAGCTTTCTCTTAAACCCTCTGGTGCCTACTATCTCTGGCGTCAATTCAGATTAATTGAAGGGTTTGTTTCCGGCTGATTTTTTCAAATTTATTATATAAACAACCAAAAAAATACATAATGGTATACATTAGTACATAAAAAAATCCTGTTGAGCGCGATCGCACTGATTCAGACGGCATTACATCAGATGGCACTGCTTCAGATCCCATTGAATCAGGCAACTAGTTTAAAATCATCTATCTTTAATAAGCCGGTCTGCTTCCATCACCCTAACCTGAGCGATCGCTCGACTCAAAAGCTCACCATGCTTGCATCTGGGGGCACTTTCTTCCGGCTTCCCGCGTCACGGGGGAGGATTCCTTGGGTGTGGCTACATACCCACTTGAGTCAAAAATAGTAAAGTTTAGTAACAAAGCCCACTCTCTACAGTTGAGGTACAAGAGCCTATGTTGTCAACAAAATCCTCTAAGCGACGCCTAATTTCTGCCCTAGCAGCGACGGGTTGCTTGCTAACGGGCTTTGCCAGTCTCACCCAAGCACAGAGTCTACCTGGTTTAACCATTTTTAGCGGTGTTGAACGACAAAATCAGCTGAGCTATCGGTTAGATTTTGGTGGTCAAGCGGATAACTGGGATCGCTACCGGCTCAAGATTCCTGGCAAAAAGATGGAATTAGGGGCAGCTCAGTTTGTCGTCACTTATCCGGATTACTATAAGGGCAAGTTTGACACGAAAAACGTTGAAGTTCGTGTCAAAGGGAAAAAGGTGCCCATCAAAGAGGTTGTCTGGGACAAAGAAAATTACAAGCTTCTGATTTATATGCAGGAGCCGGTAGCTGCCGGTAACAGCGTAGACTTAATCTTGTCTAACGTGAAAAACCCGCCTTTTGGTGGAACTTATTATTTCACGGGTGCGATTCTCACTCCTGGCGATGTACCGTTGCCCCGTTATCTCGGTACCTGGATTCTGAGTATTAATTAAGGCGCACTCCACGTCTGCTTCTGTGCCGCCAAGGGGCGCTTGCAAAAGGAGCGCAATGTGATGCTATGCTGGAGAATCGTGACTTTTTCTATAGCGGCGATTCCTAAATCTGGAGTAAAAACCGATGACTCAGCGCACTCTGGGCGGCACTAATCGTAAACAAAAAAGAACATCTGGTTTTCGGGCACGGATGCGTACCAAAAATGGTCAGGCTGTCATCAAAGCTCGGCGAAAAAAGGGACGTTATCGCCTTTCCGTTTAGAAACCAAAGAAGGATGAAGGATGAGGGATGAATTGATTTCGCCTTCAGCCTTCTTTTAAGCCACGTAGGAGGGCGGAGTTTCTAGTGGCATTATCCAGAGCGAATCGACTCCGGCACCGGCAAGATTTCACCGCTGTGTATCAGAGTGGTCTGCGTCGCAATGCCCCGCACTTTGCTTTAAGAGCGTTAAGGCAACCAAGCGGCGCTGGGGTCATGAAAACTGCTGAAGTGATGCCAACCCGCATCGGTATCTCCATCAGCCAAAAAGTCAGCAAGCGGGCAGTCATCCGGAACCGTATCAAGCGACGGATTCGGGCAGCGATTCGTCAGATGTTACCTCGCATTGCACCTGGCTGGCGATTGGTCATCGTTGTGCGACCCATAGCAGTGGAGTGCGATTATGGTCAAATTTTGCGAGAATTAGAGCAGTTGTTGGCAGAAGCAGAGGTACTCAATGGGCATCAAAGAGGAAACCTTCTATGAAGGCGGTCCCCACATAGGTGATTTGATTATTAATATCCTGCTGGGATTTACAGTCATCTGTATACCTCTGACCGTAGGAGCGATTGTGAGAGCGCTTTGGTTGCGCTACCGGATTACGACTCGCCGCATCTCGGTAACGGGTGGTTGGATGGGACGCGATCGCACCGACATTATCTACTCAGAAATTGTTAATGTCGTTAAGGTTCCCCGTGGGATCGGCCTCTGGGGCGATATGGTAGTCACTCTTAGAGATGGCAGCCGCCTAGAACTCAGAGCATTGCCTCAATTCCGGGAAATTTATGACTACATCAATGAGAAAGTGGCAGCCAGAACCGGCAATCCAGCGGGTGGTTCCGCAAGTCGATAAGATTGCCTCAAAAGCCAAGAAATTTTAGATGCTCAAATTGAATTATCAATTGCTTATCTAAAATTCCACAATGGCTGTGCCGTTGCTTTTGAGTGTTTTATTAACCCAAAAATCACAAACATTAGATAACTTAGATTAAGATTCTCCACAAGCTACTAGCGCCCCCTCTAACTCAGAACGAATGGACTTTGGTATCGGGTTTCTCTCCAATAACGTCATGCTGCCAATCCTGGATTTCTTCTACGGGATTGTGCCTAGCTATGGTCTCGCCATCGTGGCGCTGACACTGGTGATTCGCTTTGCTCTCTATCCCCTGAGTGCTGGCTCCATTCGCAATATGCGGCGGATGAAAGTTTCCCAACCGCTGATGAAAAAGCGACAAGAAGAAATTCAGAAGCTTTACAAGGACGATCCTGCAAAACAGCAGGAGGAAATGAGCAAGCTGTTTAAAGAATTCGGCAACCCCTTAGCTGGGTGCTTCCCTGTGTTGCTGCAAATGCCGATTCTCTTTGCATTGTTTGCCACCTTGCGAGGATCTCCGTTCTCAGATGTGAATTACACGGTCAATTTGCAAGTCTTTCCTCAAGAACAAATTGAACGGATTCAACCGCAAGCTTTCGTGACAGCGCCACAAAACATTTACTTTTCAGATGGCGTTCATGCCCCGATTGCGGCGCTGCTGCCAGGAGGAAACCGCCTGACGATTGGGGAAAAGGCTAAAATTGAATTTCAAACCGTAGAGGGCAAACCCCTTCGGGAACTCCTCGCCGATTACCCTGAAACCAAGCTGATTCCCCGCTGGAAGGTCACTAAAGGCGAAGAAAGGGTACAGGTGAATGAAGATGGCACCCTGGAAGCTCTTCAGCCTGGAGAAGTCACAGTGCAGGGGACAGTTCCAGGACTAGCGGCAGATAAAGGATTTCTCTTTATTGATGCCTTAGGTCGTGTGGGCGCTTTTGATGAAGACGGAACCATTCACTGGGATATTATCGGCATGGTGCTATTCTTTGGCATCAGTTTGTATCTCAACCAGGTTCTCTCGGGACAGAACGATTCCACCGATGCAAACGCGCAGCAAGCTACGGTCAACAAACTCACCCCAATTCTATTTTCTGGGATGTTTTTGTTCTTCCCACTGCCTGCTGGAGTGCTGATGTACATGGTCATTGCTAACATTTTCCAAACTGCTCAGACGTTTATTTTGTCGCGGGAACCCCTGCCAGAAAACCTTCAGAAAATGGTAGAAGTCCAAGAAAAAGAAACGAAAGCAAAGGAAGCAAAGGAAAGAGAAGCACTTCCCTTTGAACCGGGCCGTTCTAAGAAAAAGGCTTCGAGTTAGCTATGAGCGATCGCAGAATGCAGCGGGGTCAGCAGTGGCTAGAGCAACTCCTGCAACTAGCTCAATTTCCTACCGGGGTCAAAGAAACCGCAATCCAAACGATTCCACAAGGCAGTGACTCCTCCCAAGCAGAATTAGAAGCTTACTGGTTGACAATCGACGAAACCAAACTAACCTCCGCACAAATTCAAGCCTTGGTAGGTTCTGAAGGTGCGACTCTCGATGCCATCCAGTACCTTGCTAATGCCATTTTGAACTTGGGTCAAGAGCGGGAGGAGCAGACAGCTTACACCATTGAACTTGATGGCTATCGCGCTCGACGTCAAGCGGAACTCCAGGCACTTGCTGAGGATGCCGCGCAGCAAGTTCGCTCTTCTGGTCAAGAATTTGAATTAAAATCCTTGTCTTCAGCGGAGCGGCGTCAAGTTCATACTTTTTTCCAAGAGTGCGACGATTTAGAAACCTATAGTCGGGGTCAAGAACCAGACCGGCGTCTGGTTGTGCGATTAAAAAGTTAAGAGTTAAAAAAGGAAAATGAGAAATATTTTTTTTATTTTTTATTTTCCTTTTTTAATCGGGTTGGAAGGATGGCTGAAGCATTATGAACGCGATTTATATTCCTGGGCTTCTGAAAGCGCCAGAGCGCACAGAAGTCATTGAAATTGATGATTTTTTACCAGAACTGGAAACTTTGATGCCGGTTCGCGGAAAAATGAAAGTTTCCCATCAAGGAAATTACCTGGATGTCTCTGTTAAGGTAGAAACAATTGTCACTCTCACTTGCCATCGCTGCTTGCAACAATATAATCACCGGCTAGCCGTCAATACATCAGAAATGATTTGGTTAGATGAAGCGGCTGACCAACCAGATAGCGGGCCAGTAGAACGAGAAACCCCACTCGAAGATTTGTTAGAAATGCTGCCGCCGCAGGGTCATTTTCAGCCTGATGTTTGGCTGTACGAACAAATGTGTTTGGCAATACCTCCAAGGCAGCTTTGTGACAAAGACTGTTCGGGGATTCAACCAGCGAATATTGATGGCTCAGATAGTTTATCTGACCGGCGATGGGAAGCTCTGGAAGCGCTTAAAAAACAATTCCCTAAATAGTCCTAAATAGTTCAGGGTTCAGGGGGCAGAGGCAAGAATTAAGGCACGAAATTGACCCAGTGTACGGGTACAAGCATCGCCCTTTTTTATACCACCTTTTGTATATCTTCTATACCAACTGACCCCTAAAATGAAATGCTTTTTCTTGGTTTCTACAGGTAGCTAGCAACAAACAAGCAACAACAAGCAGCAATGACCGTAGGAGCGGGTTTAATGGGGAAAGGTTGTGGGTTGCCAAGATTTTTGTTCATGCCCCTACCAACTGACCTGGAGACGCAATAACCGCAAGTCTTCTACCAACGGACACCCTATAACAGCTATGAGCTTCAGTGAAGAGTTTGAACTGCTGCTACGCGCCCGATATCCATTAATTTATATTCCGACTCCCGAAGAGGAGCGAGTAGAAGTAGCGATCGCCCAGGTAGCTCAACGGTTGGGCGATCGCCCAGTCTATATCTGGGATTTTGTCGATGGCTACCAGGGAAATCCCAACGATGCCGGTTCGGGACGCCGCAATCCGGTTCAAGCATTGGAATTTGTGGAAAAAATGGCAGCAAATGCCCCAGGAATCTTTATTCTGCGGGATTTTTCCCGTTTCTTAGAAGATATATCAGTTTATCGCAAGCTGAGGAATCTGTCACGGCGTCTGAAATCCCAGCCGAAAAATATTGTCATCGTCGCGCCGCAAATTGCCATTCCCAGCGACTTGAGTGAAGTCCTAACGATTCTGGAGTTTCCATTACCAGCGCCAGCAGAGATCAAGACGGAAGTGGAACGCTTACTAGGTGCCACAGGTAAATCCCTCACCAGCAAAATTTTGGATGAATTGGTGCGTTCCTGCCAAGGTCTATCAATGGAGCGGATTCGGCGCGTCTTGGCACGTGCGATCGCAACCCACGGCGAACTACGCCCCGAAGACGTGGAACTGGTGCTAGAAGAAAAGCGTCAAACCATTCGCCAGACGCAAATATTAGAGTTTTATTCGAGTAGCGAGAGAATTTCGGATATTGGCGGCTTAGATAATCTAAAAGACTGGCTTTTGCGGCGCGGCGGTGCCTTTTCAGAACGAGCAAGGCAATATGGTCTACCTTATCCCAGAGGGTTACTCCTAGTAGGAATTCAAGGAACCGGAAAATCGCTGACAGCAAAAGCGATCGCCCATCACTGGCACTTACCTTTATTACGTTTAGATGTGGGGCGTCTTTTTGGAGGATTGGTGGGAGAATCGGAATCTCGCACCCGGCAAATGATTCAACTAGCAGAAGCTTTAGCTCCTTGCGTGCTGTGGATCGATGAAATTGACAAAGCTTTCTCTGGTATTGATGGCAAAAGCGATGCCGGAACTACCAGCCGCGTCTTCGGCACCTTTATTACTTGGCTGGCAGAAAAAACTTCACCCGTGTTCGTTGTGGCGACGGCTAACAATATTCAAGCTTTACCGCCGGAAATGCTTCGCAAAGGTAGATTTGATGAAATCTTTTTTGTTGGTTTGCCCGAACAAGAGGAACGTCGTGCCATTTTTGCGGTACACTTATCCAGGCTGCGACCTCACAATTTGAGTAGTTACGATCTCGATCGGGTCGCATACGAAACCCCCGATTTTTCTGGGGCAGAAATTGAGCAAACCTTGATAGAAGCGATGCACATTGGCTTTAGCCAGAATCGAGACTTCACCACCGATGATATTTTAGAAGCCGCCAGTCAGATTGTGCCCTTAGCTCGAACAGCCCAAGAGCAAATTCAATTTTTACAAGACTGGGCAGCCGCAGGTAAAGCCCGTATGGCATCAAGACACAGCCCATTGAGTAATCGCTTTCATCAGCTGCAACAACCGGAATCACAAGCATGAGTTGGTCGGGTTTAGCAAAATTTATAATTGGTTTCTTCTTAGCGATCGCCCTCCTAGTCGTGGCTGGTGGTGCCACTGCTTATTACGTCCTAACGAAACTCTCAACGCCACCGCCCAAGCCGGTTTATGCAAATGATAAAGCAGAGGTAAAAGCCAAGGCTTCTCCTGGCGCTATCAAGACAACATCGGCGTCTTCGGCTCAACCTAAACCGACACCGACGCCCAGCGCTGCTCCTGCTAAAGTGCTAGAACCCGGAGCCTACACCGCTCGCGTTACCTGGCGCGAAGGTTTAAGCTTACGAGAGGCACCAACTTTGGAAGCTAACCGCGTCGGTGGGGTCGGATACAACCAGCGGATCGTGGTTCTCAAAGAAAGCGATGATAAAAGATGGCAACAAATACGTCTGGAAGAGGGCGAACAACAGGGCTGGATCAAAGCCGGTAATATTGAGCGAGTTGATACAGCACAACAGTAATCGGCTTAATCTGACAGAGATTTGAGTGCGGGGGATTGTAGTACAGCATGGAAATCCTCCGTTTCTGTAACTCTGGGACGTGTTAAGAAAATTAGCTTAATTTAAATCTTAATTGCAATATTCCGGTAACTTTTCAACTGATTAAAGTCTGGTGGTAGGTTGGAAAACTGTAAGTCACAGCTATTTTTAACTTAACCTGCTGGATCGAAACAATGTTCAATAAAAACTCTCATCAAGATTTATTAGGATCTGCCGTGATCGCGGCATTGGGTGCTGGTATCGTTACTTCTTTTGCCATTAGCCAAGGTCAACATCCGCTTGTAGCTTTAGGAATTACTGGTGTAGCGGTGATAGTTGCCTTGATTTTTGATTCCAAGGGTTAGTTTCAGGGCTGCTAAATGTGCAGAGTTTCTTAAAAATCAAGATCGGAAATTATCTAGCTTCAAGCATTCTGTCTGTAGTTAGTAAACAAAAAACGTGAAAATAACGTAAAATAAGCCAAAATTAGCAGTTAAAACTTCGCTGAAAACTTAATGAGCGAATTAACTGCTAGAAGTTTTGCAGGACAATAATGGAGACGCTTGCCTATCTTTATGTAGCAGTCGCTTACGAGGAAACGACAGATCCTCTAACTTTTCCAGTTCTAGAGAAGTTAGAAATTTTTAAGGATCTCGACCGGCAAAAGCTTTCTAGCACAGCGACTAGCTATTTGCTATCACTAGCGCTAAATCTAGTTTTCCTCAGTTTGCTCCACAGTGCTAACGCAATACAGACAGAGGATAGGGGTGCTGAAGTGACGGCTTTGCAAACAAACTTGATGGCAGCTAACTACTATAAGGGACCGATCACTGGATACTACGGCAAGTTGACAGAGGCAGCAGTGAGGCGCTTCCAAGCAATCAGTGACTTAGACGCTGACGGCATTGCGGGTTCCGAGACCCTAGCCGCCTTAAAGCAATATCTGGAGAGCAAAACTAAGAAAAGTAAGAAGTCGCCCAAAACTCCGCAGACGAGTGCAATGACCGTTGGTAAGCGCGGGTTGCGACTGGGCGATCGCGGCCCAGAAGTCACCGAAGCTCAGGAAAGGCTGAAAGCGGCTGGTTTTGACCCAGGTTCGATTGATGGAAAATATGGTAGGAAAACTGAGCAAGCGGTGAAGCGCTTTCAAGTGGCGAGGGGTTTAAAGATTGACGGCATTATGGGTCGGGAAACCTGGTTTGCCGCCGGGTATCTTGCGACTTCAAATTCTCCTTACTCGGTGATTGTAATGGCTGAGACTACCGAGACGCTGCGCCAAGTGCGCCAGTATGTACCAAATGCTTATCAGGACTCTAGTAGCGATTCAAATATTCAGGCAGGAGCATTTGCCAATGAGTATGGGGCAGAACGCCAGTCACAAATGTTGCGATCGCAAGGATTGAATGCACGAGTGGTATATCGCCGATAGAGAGTGCGATTTGATGCAATCAATCGGCTAGACTGGCGTTAAAATCTATACTCTAAAAAGTAATGGAAACCCTTGCCTATCTTCATCTAGCCTTAGTCTACGAAACACCTGTACAAGAAGCCGGTGTTTCTCCGGTTGGGGAAAACCAGGAATTTCTAACCGGATTGAATTGGAAAAAGCTTTCTAGCCACGCAACGATTCACTTTCTATCGATTGCCGTTGCCTTAGCGATGCTAGGAATCGCTTCTCAGGCGTTAGCACAGAGAACGCTGAAACAAGGCGATCGCGGTTCTGAGGTACGCGCACTACAACAGCGGTTACAGGCGCGAGGCTTTAGTGTACCTGCTACTGGAAATTTTGGCTCGAAAACTAGAAATGCGGTGATTCGATTCCAGCAAGCCAATCGGCTCACACCAGATGGGATTGTCGGTCGAGGAACCAGGGCAGAATTATTTAATCAAGTTAGACCGACTATAAGCCAAACCTTCAACAATGACCCATTTACGCTGCCACCTCCGGACAGGATTCTCGACTCTGTTCCGGACAACCCTACACTGTCTGCTCCCAACATCCCTACACTGAGGGCAGAAAATATCTATCCAGAAGATAACTATTCAGAAGATACTTATGCAGACATCAGGCTTGTCCAACAACAGTTAGTGAGGGCAGGTTTCAACCCCGGTTCTATTGATGGAGCCTTTGGCCCAAAAACGGCGCGAGCTCTCAGAGAATTCCAGGGAAGTGTAGGTTTATACCCTAGCGGGACGATTACTTCAGAAACGCTGCGCGCACTAGAGGACGACATTGCCGGTCGTCCAAGTCAACAACTGAGCGACTACAGCAACTGGAACGCCCGGAGTCGGAGAAGTCTCCAACCCGGCGATCGCGGTTCCGAAGTCGAGGATCTCCAACGACGATTGAGCGACCAAGGCTTCAACCCTGGTGGCATTGATGGGATTTATGGTTCCAATACCCAGCGAGCTGTCAGGCGGTTCCAGCAGGCTCGGCGTTTATACCCGGATGGCATTGCAGATGCACGAACCTTAGGGGAATTAGGAATTAATTTTGCTGAGAATCGCTACGTGGTAGTCGTACCTGGGAATAACCAAACGTTGAATAAAGTCCTCCGCTATGTACCCAATGCGGATCTCGGACCGAAATCGAAACGAGGTTCCTATGTAAATGCAGGGGCTTTTTCTACTCGACATCTTGCGGAAAGCCGCTCCGAGTTACTGCGATCGCGCGGACTAGATGCACGAGTGGTATATCGCCCCTAGGCACTGGTATGGTATAGCTAGTTGATGAAATTGACCTTCTTAAATTGACCCTCTTAAACTGTCTATCAAGAGTTTGCCAGTAAAATTATGGAAACCCTTGCCTATCTGCATCTTGCCCTGATCTACGAAGCATCTACAAACAGCGAGTTTCCTCTAATCTGGAATAGCCAAAAAATTTTTGAAGGACTAAACCGCCAAAAGCTTTCTAGTCGAGCGAGTTTCTATTTACTATCGCTTTTTGTCTCCCTGAGCGTCTTGGGAATGTCTCAAGCTTTCGCAATGCTTGAGCCAGGAAACACCGGCTCGGAGGTAGCCACTCTCCAGCAGCGCTTGCAGCAGCTAGGCTATTTCAAAGCAGGTATCACAGGCAATTTTGGTCCAATTACGACGCAAGCTGTGATCCAATTCCAGAAAGCGAATGGGTTGGAACCGGATGGCATTGTGGGACCGCAAACCGAAGCCGCCTTACAGAAAAAGCGAGGTAGGCCAAACCAGGCACAGGTCAGCCAAGTTCGGCAGGTCAGACAGGTCAACCAACGTTTCCAGTCTTTTAGACAACGTCCACAGCGGGTTAGCAAGGCTTCTCAGGTCAGCCAACGTCCCAGGAGTGGAGTCCTACAGGAAGGAGACAGGGGCCCGGAGGTAGTAGCCCTCCAGCAACGGTTGCAAAAACAGGGCTATTTTCAGGCAAAAATCACTGGTTATTATGGTCCGCTCACGAAAGCAGCCGTCAACCGATTTCAGCAAGCGGCGGGAATGCCAGTGGATGGCATTGTCGGTTCGGATACCCAGGCAGCTTTGCTGGGTGTGGGAGGCACAGAGGATCGGACTCCGCCTAAAAATATCGCTTCTAGTGGACAGATCCTACAGTTAGGCAGTAACAACCGGGAGGTGGTAGAACTCCAGCGACGGTTGCGGAAACTGGGAATTTTGCAAGGTGCCATGACTGGCTACTTCGATCAAGACACCAAAGACGCTGTGATTCAGTTTCAGCAAGCCCAAGGTTTAACAGCTGATGGAATCGCTAGACCCAATACTATATTGGCTCTGAAAAATACAAGCGATCGCTTTAATACAGCTTCGAGTCGACAGATCCTACAGTTAGGCAGTAATAACCGGGAGGTGGTAGAACTCCAGCGACGGTTGCGGCAGCTGGGAATTTTGCAAGGTGCCATGACTGGCTACTTCGATCAAGACACCAAAGACGCCGTAATTCAGTTTCAGCAAGCCCAAGGTTTAACGGCTGATGGAATTGCTAGACCCAATACTATATTGGCTCTGAAAAATACAAGCGATCGCTTTAATGTAGTGTCCTTACAAAAGCGTCTGAAAGAAAACGGCTTTTATCGCGGTCCGTTAAATGGAATTTTTGAGGCACAAACTAAAGCAGCAGTCGAAGCTGCCCAGCGTGCTTATGGTCTTAGTGCTGATGACATCGTGAAGGGGCGTTTTTAACCAAAGCGATTAGCTAATTGTTAGCTAATCGCTCTAGTGGCAAGTGATACATCTCGCCCTACCCCTACTTGATTCATTTTTTAAATGGGTAGTAACGCCCGCTGGCAAGTCGGACAGATGGCGTGAATCGTCATCTGACAGTCAAGCAGGTGGTACCCTTCTTTTCTGGCTGTTCTGGTGCCGGTTTTTAAAATCGAGTCATTTTTGAATTCAATCGTCTTGTTACACCGAACACAGATCAAATGGTGATGGTGATGAGGATAAGGTTGATTGAGTTCGTAATGCTTATGTCCTTCTGCCAGTTCCAGTTCGCGCAAAATGCCCAGCCGAGCCATTAACTTTAAGGTTCGGTAAATGGTGGATAAGCTTATGTCCTCACCTTCACTGTGCAACAACTCGTGGAGGTCTTCAGCACTAAGATGCTGACCTCTGGGAAGATGTTGAAAGACATTCAGGATCGTTTCCCGTTGGGGAGTTAAACGCCAGCCCCGTTCGTTCAGTTCAGCCTTGAGTGAGGTTGCTGTGTAGAAAGACATGTTGACCTTCTCAAGAAAGTAGCCCTATTGAGAAGAATAGCGAATTCCTAGGATATTTGCAACAATCGAGGCTTATTGAGAATCTTATTTAATAAGAAACCAGGCTAGGAGATAGGGAAAGTAAAAGGAAAAAGGAAACAAGAAAAGTAAAGAATTATATCTTTTGCTTTTTTCTTTTTTCTTTTTGACCAACGTTGTGCTTTTCAGTTGTTAGTTGTAGGATCTCGTTTGATAGGTTGTCTTTGCTGGGTGAAGTATTTACCGCTTTTTACTACCATAGCGGCGCTGCCATCGCCGGGGTTTGTCGGCTCTGTTGCAAGTAATTAGAGAAACGGGATTAGAACATTTCTCTGTTGCAAGAATAAGACGTTGCAAGACTAAAAGTATATTTGAAATCTCAAAACCCCCCTTAAAAAAGGGGGGTTTTGAAAAATGAGTCTTGAGCAGTTGTGAAAATGGGAGAACTCCCTCTTTAGCCCAAGGACTCCAGATAGTCGCGCACACGGTTGCGACGCTTGGGTTGGCGCAACTTTTGTAAGGCTTTGGCTTCAATTTGACGAACTCGTTCTCTAGACAAATCTAGAGCGCGACCAATTTCTGCCAAGGAATAAGGATGACCATCTCCTAAGCCAAACCGCATCCGAATCACATCTCGCTCACGGCTGGTGAGATCGGCAAGCAACTGCTGCAAATCTCGGTGTAAAGCTTCTCGCATCAACACTTCTTCGGGAGATATGCTGTCTGTTTCCAGCAAGTCGCCTAGTTCCGTGTCTTTCTCTTTTCCTACCTTAATTTCTAAGGAGACAGAGCGAGGAACCCGGAGTAAAACTTCCCGTACCTGCTCCGGTGTCATTTCTAACTCAATGCCGATATCCTCAATACTTGCCGTGCGACCTTTTTCTTGAGAAATTTTGCGCTGAGCTTTCTTAATTTTGTTGAGCTTTTCAGTGATGTGAACTGGCAGGCGGATGGTGCGACTTTGAGTTGCGATCGCTCTGGTAATTCCTTGGCGAATCCACCAGTAAGCATAGGTGCTAAACCGATAACCTTTGGTCGGATCGAACTTCTCAACCGCCCGTTCTAGTCCGAGGGTTCCTTCCTGGACTAAATCCAACAATTCCAGTCCGCGATTTTGATACTTCTTCGCCACAGAAACTACGAGGCGCAGGTTGGCCTTGATCATGTGTTCTTTGGCGTGAATGCCAGTTGCCTGAATCCGCTCTAGCTCTTCAACTGCCAGACCTGCGACTTCTGCCCAGCGACGCTTCCCGGCAGCCAATGTGGGCTTCAGGTTGCTCAGCTCAATACCCGCTTCCGTCGCCCAGCGTTCCAAAGAAGGACGGTGCCCTAGCTGAGATGCTAAACGATCGTGTACTTCAATCAGATGCACGTAGGGCTGAATCACCGGATCTGCCTGATTGGCAGTATTATTTCTCAGCTCCAGCAACCGCATATGACGCTGGACTTTTTGAGCTTCCGAGACTTCCTCATCTCGCCCCAGCAACCGAACCCGACCAATTTCCTGAAGATATAACCGAACCAGATCGGTAGTACGACGGCTGGCAGTTGCCCGTAGAGATGCCTCGCTAAGTCGCCCGTACTCTGTATCTAGACCTTCCATTTCAGGGCTATCAAGATCGTCAACCGGGGGGCGAATATCGTCGTTCAACACGGCAGACCCAAAGTTGTCGTCTGGCAACTCGGAGTCAAATTCTGTCTCTGTATCTGCATAAAAAGGAGTGGCTGGCATAGGGATCTCTCAATTGCGTCCGGAATAATCTTTCAGTTAATCACTTCACTACTTATTGCTAGAATTCCCACCCCCTAGGACAAAACAGCGAATGCTGACCTTTCTGTTACTTTCTGTTACATCTATCTGCATAAAACTTGCTGAATTCATCGCTATCGATGGGTATGCAGGCAGGGACAATGTGACCTTCAGAAAAACCTGTCTCTAGTAGGATTCAGATTTCTATCTTTGGGTAGTATAGGCAGCGCTCAATTCTAGAGTAGTGATTTGGGTCAAAGGTCAAATTAATCTACATCACAGCTCGAAGGATTTCCTGAAAAATCCCTAAGGTTAAGAAAGAATATTGGCTCTGAGAGTTCCCTATAGATGTTTTTAGGGGCGAAAACTTAGGTATATTCGGGTTTGCTGTCTCTTAGCATGAGGGCTTCAACCGCTGAAATTGGGGTGACTTCCCCTTGAAGCAAGCGGTAGACTTGGTAAGAAATCGGAACTGAAATTTCTTCTCGATCCGCTCGTTGAATGAGTACAGAGGCGGTGTTGACGCCTTCAGCGGTTCCTTCTAGCTCAGTTAAAACTTCCGAAAGCGTCTTGCCTTGAGCCAACTTGTAACCAACCTGATAATTGCGGCTGAGGCTGCTGTTGCAGGTGGCGAGTAAGTCACCAAGCCCTGACAATCCATAAAACGTTTCGGGTTGCGCCCCCCAGCAGTTGCCGATACGGATGATTTCAGTTAAGCCACGGGTTAATAAAGCGGCTTTGGCATTGGTTCCCAGTTGCAAACCATCACAAGTACCAGCAGCGATCGCCATCACGTTCTTTAGCGTTCCGCCAAGTTCCACTCCCAAAGGGTCAGCATTGGTATAAACCCGAAAACTGGGAGAAGAAAACACCGCTTGTACCGACGAGGCAGCCGCAGCATCCCGGCTGGCTACCACCGTAGCGGCTGGCAATCCTTGTTGAATTTCTTTAGCAAGATTTGGCCCCGATAAAACCACCACTGGGCGAGTCGGAAATGCCGCCTGCCAAATCTGCGAAGGGGTGCAGGTGGTGGCAGGATCTAACCCTTTGGTAGCGGTGACGAAAATTGGCTGAGAAGAGACCGCTTTTTTTACATTCGCCGCTACCTCGCTGACACCTTTCATCGAGATAGCTGATAAAACAATTTCAGCATCTTCTAGAACCGCCTCTAAGCTCATCGAAGAGTGACGCGACCACACGCGGACGTGATGACCGTCCTGGGATGCGAGAGAGGCAAGGGTGGTACCCCAAGCACCCGATCCAAGAATTGCTATCGTGAGTTTTGAGTTTTGACCTTTCGCTTCCCGCAAGGGGACGGTTTTGATTGAGTTAGAGGAATTCTGGTCACTCATAACTCTTGAATCGAGGATAGCGTTCCATCAATTCCCGCACCTGTTCGGCATGATATGAACTCCGAGTCAGGGGAGAGGAGACGATTTGGAGAAATCCCAGCGACTCGCCGCACTCTCTCCAAGCATCAAACTGAGCAGGTGTGACAAAGCTATCGACTTTCAAATGCTTTTGGGAGGGTTGGAGATATTGCCCAATCGTCAAAATATCGCAATCGACATCTCGTAAATCTTGCATTACTTGCCGAATTTCGGCGTCAGTTTCTCCCAGTCCTACCATCAAACCAGATTTTGTGTAGACCCAAGGGGCTAACTCGCGGGTTCGGTGTAGTAGTTCGAGCGATCGCTGATAATTTCCTTGAGGACGCACCCGCCGGTAAAGACTGGGAACCGTTTCTGTATTGTGGTTTAGCACTTCTGGGGCTGCTTGGAGGATCGTTTCGAGTGCCCCCCAGTTGCCGCACAAGTCAGGAATCAATACCTCAATTGTCGTCTTCGGTGAGGTGGCGCGAACTGCTTGAATGCAGCGGACAAACTGAGACGCACCACCATCCGGCAAATCATCCCGGTTCACGGAGGTAATCACGACATGATTGAGTCGGAGTCGCCTAACTGCCTCCGCCAAGTTTTCTGGTTCTGTAGGGTCAAGCGCTTTGGGCTTTTTCTCAAAGTCGATATCGCAATAGGGGCAAGCCCGAGTGCAGGCTGGTCCCATAATTAAAAATGTCGCTGTACCGGCTTGGAAACACTCGCCGATGTTGGGGCAAGAGGCTTCCTCACAAACGGTATTCAGCGCCAAATCCCGCAAAATTTCTTTAACACTACCGACCCGCTCCCACTGAGGCGCTTTGACGCGCAACCAATCTGGTTTAACAGCCACAACCCACTCTTTTTACTCTCAGTCATACAGAGTTTATCGTAACAAGCAACGGACTCGGTGAATTAATTTCTGGTGGCGTAGGTTGGTGATTTGGGATTTGGCGTGATATCGTGGATCTAGTTTGTCATTTATGACAACGGGATGTGGCGCAGCTTGGTAGCGCACTTCGTTCGGGACGAAGGGGCCGCTGGTTCGAATCCAGTCATCCCGATTTTAATTTTTTGAATGACACTTGCGATGTCACCCTGAGGTGCGTCCAATAATTCTCATTTGGCGATCGACAACGTTACCCCTAGACTCCTCAACAGAGGTATCGGGAACAGGTTCATCAACGTTGTCATAATCATGAGTTGCGTCATTCAGATCCGATTCCTCAGAATAATCGGCGCGTGCGGTATCGGGGCCAGCATCAGGGGTGAGAAACCCACTGCCAGTGTTATCAGCGCCAACGGCATCAACGTGCTTCGGTTGATTTGAAAACATTGTTTTTCCTCTAGCTATTAAGGCACAAATGAGATTTCATAACTACAGATTTTTTCTGTCAGGTATGCCATAAGTGTTGAAATTTTATTGCCGCTATACATCAGCCTGAAGGCTTAGACTCAGTTGAGAGCAATCGCACTTTGCCGATGGAGTGAGATGGGGTGCGATCGCATCTTTACCCCGTTGTCAGTCAGTAATTTTGCTATGGCTAGATGTGATTTTTTAGGCGTAGACGGGAACACTAAATGAGGGAAGCGATCGCGCCTTTAGCGTTGCGCTTCACTCCACTCAGAATGGAAAATAATAACTTATTAGACTTTTAAGACTTTTAAAAAACTCTCTAAAAGTAAAGACAGTTAGTGGCGATCACATCCTCTGCTAGCCCCTTTACTACACAAAAAACCGAGACACAGGACAGGTAAAATCTGGCAACAGAGGAGAATTAATTTCATCATTAGTTCGCAGCGTTGCAACTAATCTCAGCGTGGCATTTTCGCGGCGGTAGACTTCAACTTGTTGCAAGCGCCAATCAGCAATCCAATACTCTTGGACTCCCCGCGATGCGTAAAGCTTGAGTTTAGCTTCTCTATCTCGGCGTTCATTCTCCACACCAGGTGATAACACCTCCACCACTAATTCTGGTGCGCCAGTCAGATGTCCCGCCTCGTCTAGCAACACAGCTAGTCTTTCGTTGCTAGCCCATACCACATCTGGTATGACGTTATCTGATTCGCTGAATAGCACGCCCGGAGTGATGCTTGCTTGCCCTAAACCACTAAACACAGACCAAGCATCAACTTCTCGACAGATGTTGAAGCAGGTGCGTTGATGCTTCCAGTGAGGCGCTCTGGTCATAAACAACTCTCCATCAATAATCTCATAGCGTGTGCCTTCGTTTTCAGGTAAGAGGTTTATGTCTGTGGTAGTCCAACGCACTCCATTAGTTATCGTAGGCTGCATAGGAGAACTCCTTTTCATTAGCTGTATATATAGTATCCCTATTAAAAAACCCGGTTTCTCTCCTGAAACCGGGTTCTTTGATGAAATGTAGCAGGAGTTATTCGCTAATAGCTACCTGCACTTTATCTTCCACCACTCTTACAGGAAAAGTAGGAACGCTTACGGTTTCGTCGTCTAAACATTCTCCGGTAAGCAAGTTAAAATTTTGCTTGTAGATGGGGGATGCAACTTTGGGAATGCCATTGCGATCGCCTACAATTCCCCGCGACAAGACAAACGCTTTGCTAAAAGGATCGTAATTGCCTAAAGCAAATACATCAGTTTCTTGTCCCACGCGGAAAATCGCCACCTGTTTATCTTCAACTAAAGCACAAACTCCTGTGTTAGGAGCGATCGCTGACAGTGGACAGATATCAACCCATGTAGCAATTGTCTGACGAATCGGTAATGCTTGAACCATTTTATTTTCCTATTGATTAAGGGTATGACTGTAGCAAAAGCTAGAAAAATTCACCACGGTGCAGTTCAAACTAACTCAATCACTCGATATTTTGTTATTTGAACCGTACTGCATAGCTCGCTTAGTGCAGGTTCCAAATACAGCACGGCTGCAATGTTCTTTCTGCCGGATTCCTGCTGCTTACGCTTAATTTCCTCCAGCTCTACACAATGTTTCTTGACACGAAACATTCCCATGTACTTCCACCTAGCTCGATGTAGTTTGAGAAACACTGGAATAGCGCCTCCTTGTTGGCAGAGCATCTGAGCTTTCTGTTTCACTTTCGGTGAATCTTCTACCAAAACTTCATCAGGAGCTTTTGAGTCTAGAGCAGGTTTAAAACATCCACACACAATCTTTCCCGCACGCTGAGGAAGATAAGTTTGGAGTTCTCCACCAAATGCAGAATGGATTTGATAGCGGGTGTAGGTTTTTCCTACTTCAAATAACATCAGCTTTTTTTGAACTGTAGGTAATGCACCAGAGCAGAGATTAGCCTATTCGGAAATACCAACCAAAACCTTCTCATGGTCATAAGCTGGATGTTTTTGCCCCCGTTCCTTTACATAAATTAAACTGGGATCGGGCTGGTCGGAATTAACAAAATGACGGAATCGCTTCACTTTTTCTGGGTCTTCAATTGTGGCTTTCCACTCACATTGATAGGTATTGACAAGGTGCTGCATTTCTAATTCCAATTCAGCACCAATCCCTAGGGAATCTTCAACAATGACCTGTTTCAAGTATTCAATGCCCCCTTCCAGTTTATTGAACCAAGTTGCCGTGCGTTCTAATCGATTCGCGGTGCGAATATAGAACATCAAGAACCGATCCAAATATTTAATCAGTGTTTCCTTGTCAATATCTGTTGCTAACAAAACGGCGTGTTGTGGCTTCATTCCACCATTGCCACATACATACAAATTCCAGCCATTTTCAGTTGCGATAATGCCAAAATCCTTGCTTTGAGCTTCGGCACACTCGCGGGTACAACCGGATACAGCTGATTTTAATTTGTGAGGCGATCGCAAGCCTCGATATCGCAGTTCGATCTCAATCGCCAAACTGGTTGAATCCTGCACTCCAAAGCGACACCAAGTGCTACCTACACAAGATTTGACTGTGCGAAGTGCCTTTCCATAAGCGTGTCCCGATTCAAATCCAGCATCTATCAGTCGTTGCCAAATTTGGGGTAATTGATCTACCCTCGCACCTAATAAATCGATCCGCTGTCCACCTGTAATTTTGGTGTAAAGACCAAAATCTTTAGCAACGAGTCCCAACACAATCAGCTGATCTGGTGTTAGTTCACCACCGGGAACTCTGGGGATTACTGAATAAGTTCCATCCTTCTGAATATTTGCCAAGTAATAATCATTGGTATCCTGCAAACCGACGTGAGGCATTTCCAAAATATACTCGTTCCAAGTAGAAGCGAGAATAGAGGCGACCGCAGGCTTACAAATCTCACAACCTTTACCTTTCCCATGTTTTTGAATTAAATCTTCAAAAGTCAGGATTTTTTGAGAACGCACCAAGTGATAAAGTTCCTGACGGGAATAGGCGAAGTGTTCGCAGAGATGATTTTTTACTTCTATCCCCGCTTTCTTCATTTCAGCTTTGAGGATATCCGTCACCAGTGGCACGCAACCGCCGCAACCTGTCCCGGCTTGAGTGCATTTCTTGACACTGGCAATATCAGTGAGTTTTCCTTCTTGGATAGCAGTACAAATTTGCTCTTTGCTGACATTATTGCAAGAACAAATTTGGGCAGTATCTGGTAAACTTTCCACACCCATGCCTACTTTAGCCGTCTGACCTTCGCGGGGTGGCATGAGCAAATCTTCTGGATGAGGCGGGAGCGCGATCGCATTCTGCACAAATTGCAGCAGCGTACCGTAAGCTGAAGCATCTCCTACCAGGATTCCACCTAAAAGATGGCTCCCATCTTCATTTAAAACCAGTTTTTTGTAAACACCCTGGATAGTATCAGTAATGGCAATTTCTTTAGCGCCGGGAGATTTGGCAAAGGCATCCCCGAAACTGGCAACATCCACTCCCAACAGTTTGAGTTTGGTGGACATATCCGCGCCGATAAAGCTGCTCGTCGCCGTTTTGCTCAGAATATCTGCCGCTACGCTTGCCATTGTATAGCCAGGAGCGACTAAGCCGTAAATTCGATTTTGATAGAGGGCGCATTCTCCAATAGCATAAATATTTGGATCGGAAGTTTGGCAAGAATCGTTGATAATGATACCGCCGCGATCGCCTACTGCTAATCCACATCCTCTCGCGATTTCATCGCGAGGGCGGATTCCCGCAGAAAAGACAATCATATCTGTCTCTAACTCTTCACCGTCAGCAAAAGTCATTTTGGCAACCTTGCCATCAATGCTGACAATTTCGGTTGTGGATTTATTGGTATGAATTGAAACCCCAAGTTCTTCTATCTTGTTGCGAAGAATGGTGCCACCAATATCATCAATTTGCAGCGGCATTAATCTGGGTGCAAACTCAACAACATGGGTTTTTAAGCCCATATTTTTGAGAGCATTCGCACATTCCAAACCTAATAAACCACCCCCAATGACGACACCAGTTTGGCAACTCTTCGCGTATGCCAACATTGCCTCAAGGTCATCGATTGTCCGGTAGACAAAATTTCCTTTAGCATCATTTCCTTTGATTGGCGGCACAAAAGGATAAGAACCCGTTGCTAAAACAACTTTGTCATAAGCAATTGTTATCCCATTCGCTGATGTAACTGTTTTTTCTCCCCGATTAATCGCAACTGCCTTATCACCAATATGGATTTCAATTCCATTTTCTTGGTACAAACCCGGTTGAACTAATGATAAATCTGCCGCAGTCTTGCCTGAAAAGAAGCCACTCAAATTAACCCGATCGTAAGCAACGCGAGGCTCTTCGCAAAATGCGATCAAATTCCATTCCTGTGCCGCTCCTTTGGCGATCATCAGTTCTAGAAACTTGTGTCCTACCATACCGTTGCCGATAACAATAAGATTCTTTTTGCCTGTCATGCAGTTTTATAACGCCTATTTTTACAATCTTCTTCATTAGTCCTATAAAAGATTTCAAAGTCAGTTTGTAAAAATTGTTACAGTAAACTGGATGGCTATGCAGTGTGCGAATGATCCCGATTTTGTTTCTGCATGATCGGTTAAAAAGGCATCCAAATGTGGATCAACCGAGCCGCGATACGCATTTCAAATTTATTTGTAGAACCCCGCATTGAGCATAAAACGATAGGGGCAATGTATGCATTACCCCTACAACAAGAAACTTAAATTTGATTTTAAGAAGTACATCCAAGAAATTCGCTTTAGCAGCAAAATGGCTGGAGCAATTACCTAGTTATGAATCCTGCCCTCTGGCAGAATGGTCTTGAAAAGGTTTACGCGATCAAAGCTAACTCCGTAGAGCATTGCCCTTTGGAGGTTTGCACGCCGTAGATTTGCCCAATTCAAATCTGCTTGGTGGAGATTTGCGCCTTCTAAATCTGCACCTTCGAGGTTTGCCTACGATAGATCCACCGAAGTTAACCTTCTAA
This sequence comes from Coleofasciculus sp. FACHB-1120, assembly GCF_014698845.1. Lineage (NCBI taxonomy): Bacteria > Bacillati > Cyanobacteriota > Cyanophyceae > Coleofasciculales > Coleofasciculaceae > Coleofasciculus > Coleofasciculus sp. FACHB-1120. Next base: position 186,507 of record NZ_JACJTV010000006.1, read on the forward strand.
CTGAAACAGGGTGGGCAATGCCCACCCTGTTCAACGAAAATGTGACTTAAGTTTTATTCTTCAGTTTTATTCTTCTTTGGGGCCAAAAACCATTTGTAGAAGTATTGGCAGACCGTCGGCGCGGTGATGTTTATCTGCCCAATCTCGAATGATCGTATCCAGTTCTTGCATAGCTGACTCAATTTGATCCGCTGGAATATCTAGTTCCTCTAGTATCCGCATCACATTTCTCTGTCGGTCTGCCCAATCTTTCATGAGTCGGAAGTACCGAGCGGTATCCTCAATCATGATATAGGTACGTTCTTCGTCCTCAGCGGGTGAGTAGGAAGCGCGGGTGAGGGCATAGAAAGGCAATCCCCAAGGAGAATCAATCCGTGTCACCGTGCCGGAATAGATTAAGCGCCGCTTGATATGTTCGGCAAAAGCTTCACTCAAAGGGATGCGACGTTCTTCGGGCAAGTCTTCCTGAGATCGGCTGTGGAGAAATTCAATTAATTCCAGAAACTGAAAGGCGTTGATTAGCTGGGCATCCGGCAGATTATTTGGCAGTTTTTCCTCAAGGTATCGCTTTTCGTCAGCGGTAAGGTTGGTGCTATAGATGCGCGATCGCCCTGGTTGCCACGGAAATTGCTCCATCCAAACATAGGGAAACTGAATTAAATACCGAGGTTCTTGGGAACCCAGCATCTTCAGCAGTTTTCCTTCAGTCAGCGCTTGGCGAACTTCCTCTACGATGACTTTGACTCGCTTTGGCTCAATATGGTGCAGGTGTCCCGTCATCCGGATATTTTGACCCTGCTCCAAATAAGTCATGTAAATCGCACACTTTGCCGCCGTGGCAGCAGCATCCAGGAATGCCCCGTGCCGGTGCCCGCCAGTTCTCATTGCACTGAAGGCCAGATAAAACATGATCTGATCCATCGCACCGGGGCTGAGGATTTTGATCAGATCCAGGTCATTGCTCATATCAGGGGTGATCGCATCGCAAGGGTACAAAACTCTGGTTCCTTGGTGAAAATGGTGAAAAGCTAATGTTTCCACATTTGCAGTGAGTTCAATTCACTCGCTGAAACGACTGAACTCTAGGCACCCCGATAGCATAAATGTAAATAATCTCTAATTATAGAAAAGGACGGACGAATATATACCTTTTGCCAGGGAATAAATTTCCCGCGACAGGCAAAATTGGAAAAATAGTGCCCCAAAGAGTGCCCCAAGTATACCGACAAAAACCCGTCAGGAACTGGTTTGCTGCCTTAGGATACATTCTTATTACTCTCAGCCGCAAGGTAAAAAGCCGATCGATGACTTGTCCAAATTTGGCTAAATAGGGGATAATTCTAGACAGGAGCGATATATTCGGGCGAAAACGCATCTCGACGTCCGGTGCCTTTATCCGGAGACGGTTCATTCCACGGTTTCATCAATACGGCTAGATCGGAAGACGTGGATGGTGGGAGCTTGGCGGAGGCAGACTGGATCTCCAAGAAATTAACTGAAGAGATTGATAGTAAGCTCAACAACATGATAGAGGTGTAAGGGCGCATAGCAGATGTCCGTGTCAGGGTTATAGTCCCTGATACGGTGTTCTTGATCGTTAACCAGGAAAATTTTCGATTGGAGCTTAGTCGGTTCCGATCAATTTCTGCTTTTCCTTCGGGTTAGAGGTACGATGCCTAAGGGTCAAAAATGGGTGCGATCGCTGCTGCGTCAATAATCTTTTCCACAACCAACCATTTGCCCGATTGATTGAGATAGCCCCACACACAGAGCGGCTGCCGATCGATGCAGATTTGGAGTTGTTGGTCTACTTCTGGGTGCAAGGCGATCGCTATCCAGGTTTGGGCTTCCCCAGCAGCTGGCTCCTCTAAAGTGAAGGTGTAATCTTGGTCAGCATGGCGATGGAAGATGCCCCGAAAGAGTGCCGAGTTGGGAGCGAATTTTTCAAGGCTTCCCCCCACCTGTTCTCCATCTCTCTGTTTCGTGAAGGGTGGGGGATCGCTCATATATTTTGAATCCTGTGGCATCTGGGGTTCGAGGTAAGGGCAGTTGCCATCAGAGGGATAGGTGTCAGGACGATCTAAGTAATCCCGTTGCCTGTGCAGCCAGTCGGCGCGATCGCGCGGTAAATTGAACAGAGGGATAATCGCCGTTGGCGATCGCTCTTCCAACAATGCTTCTTGCAGCACGCGGACAGGTAAATCTCTGGGTTGACAACTTCGCTGCACGCAAAGCGCCGCCGCCATCCCTGCTGCCTGCCCAATATTCATGACAATGGGCTGTAACCGGGTGGAACCGTTGGCAATATGGGAGACAGAGATATTTTTTTCGCAAACCAGTAGTCCATCCACGGACTCTGGAATCAGGCAAGTGTAGGGAAGGGTAAAAGGAGTGCCAGTCCAGCGTCCACCCCAGCGAATTGATTTTGGTTTCAGAAGGAAATTGTAGTTGGGGTAATGATGGTCGTTGGGGTAGTTGCCGAGGGCGATCGCATTCACCTCCCCATCTGCATCCACAGGCATTGGTGCGACACTTCCTCCGGTCACTGGCAAGATATCCTGCTCTCGCACAGTCGCGAGTCCCACAAGGCGTCTGCTTTCCCGATAGTAAGGGTGTAGCGCATAACCACCTCCACCGAGAGAGTTTTGAGTTTTGGATTCGGGAGTCAAGCGTGACGGGAAGATTTGAGTTGCTAAGCCGTAACGCCGCCCCAGCATAGTTTGAATAAAGCGGACAAAGCTTTGAGTGTGCCACAGACTCTCTTGAAGAAATTGATGCCGCGCCGCCTCCGACTCTATCAGACGCCCCACTCCTTCCCCATAGTCATTACCGCATAGGGGCCAATTGATCATGAAAAGATTTCCGGGTAAACGCCCATAATTGAGAAACTTCTCCCAACCGTAGCGATCCCAGCTACCTTGGAAGGATGAAGGAGGAAGGATAAAAGATGAAGGAGGAGGGGGAATTTCTGGCGCACTTGCTTCCTCACCGAAATCTTGCAGAATTGCCACCCAAGTGGGAGCCTGTACTGGGTATCGCTGAGTCAATTCATTGGCAGAAACAGGGGCGCTGGGTTCGCCAAACTGCGATTGCAATTCCCATCCCCAGCGGTATGGCACAGATGCGAGAGGCAGCAAATCTCCCAGTTCGGTACCATCTAGGGTGATTTTGGATTGAACAGTGAAATCGGCAAATCGAACGCCGAGGATGCGATCGCCTGTTCGCAAAACCTCTAAGGGAACTTGCCCCGCAACCCAGGCTAGATTTGGCAATTCTCGTACCCAATCAGCAAATATTTGGGCACCAATCCGGGGATCGTAACTAAACAGACTCACCCAACTATGGTTTAAGCCTCCCATCTGCCGAGAACGCAATTCCCCTAAAAACTCACCCCAAAGCCCCGTTTGAAAGGCAGCAAGTTCATTACCATCCGGGGCAGCAACCCCCGCTGAGGTAAGCATTCCCCCCAGCCAGGTAAATTCACTCACCAGCATTGTCTTGGCACCGCGACGGGCAGCTTGTATCGCAGCTGCGGTTCCTCCCGTTCCGCCTCCCACAACCAAGACATCTACTTCTATTAATTCATTCATCAGCAATTCCGTTTCAGAATAGACAATCGATCGCGAACAATAGACAATTAGCTATAAACAATCGGCTATCGAAAGTATAAAGTCCATCGTTTAAGGAAAAGCATGAAAGCACAAGTATTCAGAGGCGTCAATCAGCTCAGTTACGAAGAAGTGCCGACGCCGGAAATTGCACCCGATGAAGTCCTGGTACAAGTAAAGGTTGTGGGATTGTGTCAGTCTGACATCAAGAAAATTCGCTATCCTCTCTACCAGCCACCGCGCATCTTTGGTCATGAAACTGCTGGGGTAATTACTTCTGTAGGAAGCGAAGTGACTGGCTGGCAGATTGGGCAACGAGTTGTGGTCATGCACCATATTCCTTGTATGCGCTGCGACTATTGCCTCAACGACAACTTCTCGATGTGCGATGTTTACAAAAACGTCACGACCACGGCTGGATTTACTCCCAGCGGCGGCGGTTTTGCAGATTATGTGAAAGTGCCCGGTCACATTGTCCGCAGCGGCGGATTAATTCCGATTCCGGATAATGTCAGCTTTGAGCAAGCGAGTTTTGTGGAGCCGACTAACTGCTGTCTAAAAGCAGTTAAAAAAGCCCAGGTTGCTCCCGGTCAAACTGTTTTGATTACGGGTGCTGGCCCAATTGGGCTAATGTTTATTATGCTGGTGAAGTATTTCGGAGCCAGAGCGATCGCGACTGACTTAATTCCTTCTCGGATCGAGAAAGCTTTGAGTGTGGGGGCAGAAGCTGCATTCGATCCCCGCGACCCAGATTTATCAACTAAAATTAAAGCCCTTACCGGCGGTTTGGGAGTGGATACGACTTTGCTTGCCGTTCCCAGTGACAAAGCTTTTTTCCAAGCCCTCGATTGTACCCGTAGGGGCGGTAAAATTTTGTTTTTTGCTGAGTTTCCCGATGAAGTAGAAATCCCGATTAATCCAAATATTCTTTACCGGCGGGAAATTGATTTAATGGGTAGCTATAGTTCTTCTTATCGGATACAAAACCTGGCAGCAGATATTGTATTTAACCAGCGAATTGATGTGGAAGCATTAATTAGCGATCGCTATCCTTTGCAACATTTAGCGGCTGCGGTGGAACAAGCGATCGCTCCCACCCCCGAAACTTACAAAATTCTCATCTATCCTCAATTAGCGGAGTAATTTTAAAAACCGTCTGTCTTTATTGAACTCTCTTTTAGGGAGTCTTTTTTTGAAGATTTTGACAGAGCAACCAGATAGATTTATCATCTATCTAATGATAGAATCTTATTTGAAAATTTTTAAACGATGGACACCTCCTCTCCTACGCGCGGGCAACTAGAAAGAACTCTTTCGCAACGCATCCAAGCTTTGTACCGAGATCAACTGGGGCATCAACCCAGTCAAATTACCTGTCAAATTTTTGAGGAAAAAATTGCCATTATTCTAGAAAATGCCATCACGGCACCAGAGCAACTTCTAGCAAATAGTGGTCAAGAAGAGTTGGCTGAACAAGTAAGGACAGATTTAGAAAAAGCACTTGAGCCACAAGTGAAAGCGCTAATTGAGGAAGTGGTCGGGGTACCTGTGATTGACCTGCTCAGCGATGCCAAAGTAGACACAGGTCGTACTGGTACGATTGCTGTCTTAGCAAACGCCCCTAAAGTTCGCAATTAATCCCCATTTTCTGCTAAGCATCTAACAGAGCATAGATTTATATTTCTGGTTTGCACTCAGCAGCCTTTTGTCGGTTTTTAGGGTGTATCTGATCTTAGTTTTGACCCTTGTGCGATCGCCGTATCCCGTCTCTATAACTAACAAACAACCAGTTTTCGATTGATAACTGAATCTATAAATCTAGAATTAGAGATTTAAATTAATTGAGATAGCGGTCAATCAGCGCTTCCAACTCATCAATGAGATAAGGCTTGCTAATGTAGTCACTACAGCCTGCAAACAGAAGACCTTCCCTGTCTTCTGCCCTTGCCAAAGCCGTCACCGCAACGATGGGGATTGTCATCGTTTCGGGGTTCTGTTTCAGGCAACGCACAACTTCTACGCCGTGGATGTCAGGCAGGAGGATATCCAACAAAATCAGCTTTGGCTGGTAATGCTGCGCCATAAATAAAGCTGCCCGACCCTCCTTCGTCGTGATGAATGAGCAGTCAAGAGCAAGTAGCACTTCGCTCATCAGCAGCAAGTTGTCTTCATTATCTTCTACAACCAAAATGAGAGGCGATTCAATATTTGCCTGGGAGGCAGATGTTGAGACACAGTGCAGATTTAGGCGTTTTTCAGGGGAACTCATCAAAATACGAAGCTATCCTCTCCAGAAGTGGACAACCAAGGGGCTGCCCAAGTTATACCCATTCACTTGATTGACACTACACAGGTGATTCCCTCCTTGCCCCTTGTTTTAAGAGAGTTGGGGGATCGGCTGCGGGAAAAGTGAAACGGTATTACGAGGCATTCCCCAAGCGGCATTTTTTGGCGATTGGAATTGATTGGCTCGTAGTTGCCCCACTAGGTTGATATTCCTAAGCTCATCTCGCCAGAAAACAAAGCAAGCTAGTGGTGGTGTTGCTTGTCCCCTGATTCTATAAAAAATTAGTAATAAAACTGCACAAATTAAACATTAATATTCATTGTGACTTTAAGCACTAGATATATACACACTTCTATGCTATAAAACGTTGAAAAACCAAGTTTTTGTATACATTTGGCGTTTTTTGGTTAGTTGCGAAGAATCACAAATATATTGAAAACAGTTTCGGATACTTGGGAGAATCGAATTTTATCCCTACGCAGTAGGATTTGCAAGCTCTACTCTAATTGAGGATTTATCGCTGAACAATTAACCTTGTCAAGATACTAAATATTGAAATTTCAGAATGTTGTGGATATCTATCTTTAGGCGATGTCCGGAAAATTGCTGGCGCTGTTAAAGTCAAATTAAAAAGGTGAGAAAATTTACCTTTCCTGAGAGCGATCGCTATGCAGGACACAATCCAATCCACTTGTGGTGATTTAGAACGAACCCTCTCGCAGGAAATTCGGACTTTTTACCACACCCATCTAGGGCACCAGCCTAGTAAGGTGACTTGCCAATTTATGGGTGACAAAATTGCGATTCTTATCGAAAATTCCATTACTCAACCCGAAAAACTTTTGGCACAGAGGGGACAGCAAAAGCTGGCTGAGACAGTTCGAGCGAGTATTAACCACGCCCTACAATTGCCACTGAAACAGCTAATTGAGGAAGTGGTAAAAGTTCCTGTCATCGATTTGATGATCGACTCCGCGCTGAAAACCAGTCGTACCAGTACGGTTGCGGTTTTAGCCGCAATCCCTAAGACGCGCAATCCATCCTGAATTCTACGGGTGCAACCTGAGACAAATTCCATCTGAGGTTGCGTCGGATTACAGCTTCAAGATCCTCTAGCAAGTAAGGCTTACTAATGTAATCATTGCAGCCTGCTGCAAGAATGCGCTCTCTGTCTTCCGGCCTGGCGAGTGCCGTGACGGCGATAACAGGAATCGTCCGGGTATGAGAATCTTCCCTGAGTTGACGGACAATTTGAAGACCATCTAAGTCAGGTAACATAATATCTAGCAAAATCAGGCTTGGCTGTTCGGTTCGTGCCTTTTCAAAAGCAGTATGACCGTCAACCGCAGTGATGATTGAGCAATTTAGCGGCTCTAGAACGTAAGAAAGCAATAGTAAGTTGTCTTCGTCATCATCGACTGCCAATACCAGAGGCAACTTGGTAGTCAGACACGAATTGCTGCTGCTCAAAAAATTCTGACTGTTACGGTGGGAAAGTTCCAAATCATCCATCCTCTATATCCCAGCTAATTTCTAGACTGGCAGTCACCCTCACCAAAAGAGAGGACGAGGCACTCCTTAAGCGGCAGCGAGGCGCTTACAATGGATTGGCTCGCGTAGAACCTACTAAGTTGGAGAGCCGATGCTCAATCTGGAGGAAGAGACGAGCCAAGTTAGTAGGAGTCTTAGTATCCTCGACACTGCTATTGTACATAAAATTTACAAAACCCTAAAGATTTTGTTAAGAAAATACAATTCTTGTAAGTACGCTTAGCACTTACTAAATATAGGCTAGGGGGCAACCTAGAATAGAAATCTTCGGGAATAGGCAGATAGCAGACTGGTAGTCGTAGCACACCATCCGGTAGTACACCATCCGGAGTTAGTCCGCCATTAACCGAAGCCGTAAGACGCGATGAATTGCGTCTGGAAACTAACTTTAAGCAAATGCGATGTAAGAGGGGATGCTGTTTTAGGTGCGGCGAAGCGTTTGCATTTGAGACAAGCGCGGGTTGATGAATGGGGTGAATCAGCCTTCACGATTTGAGGGCTACCCCGATCTAATTAGGCATTGGAGGTTGAAGCAATGGGTATAGCCACGATTAACCCAGCAACTGGGGAAACGCTTCAAACGTTTGAGGCACTGACAGATACAGAGATTGAAACAAAGCTAGCGCTAGCGCAATCAAGTTTTAAACAGTATCGACAGACAACGATGCAAAAAAGGGCAGAATGGCTGAATGCCACTGCTGAGATTTTAGAGAGCGATCGCCAACGCTTTGGCAAAATCATGACCCTAGAAATGGGGAAAACTTTAAAATCAGCGATCGCAGAAGTGGAAAAATGCGCCCTTGTCTGTCGCTTCTACGCCGAACGCGCCCCCGAATTCCTCGCGGATGTTCCAGCCCAAACCGACGCCAGCCACAGCTTTGTGCGCTATCAGCCTTTAGGCGTCATCTTGGCAGTCATGCCTTGGAATTTCCCCTTCTGGCAAGTGTTTCGCTTTGCCGCACCAGCGCTAATGGCGGGAAATGTCGGTTTACTCAAACACGCCTCTAACGTGCCTCAGTGTGCATTGGCACTAGAGGAAATTTTCCACAAAGCAGGATTCCCAGAGGGTGTCTTTCAATCCTTGCTGGTGGGGGCAGATAAAGTAGCTGGCATTGTATCAGACGAGCGAGTGAAAGCGGCGACCTTGACCGGAAGCGAACCCGCCGGGATGAGCCTCGCCGCCACCGCTGGGAAACAAATTAAGAAAACTGTCCTGGAATTGGGGGGAAGCGACCCGTATATTGTCCTAGAAAGCGCCGATTTGGATGCAGCCATTGCGACAGCAGTGAGTGCGAGAATGCTGAATAACGGTCAATCTTGTATTGCTGCGAAACGGTTCATTGTCGTGGATGCGATCGCAGACCAATTTGAAAAACGTCTGATTGAGAAGTTTGAGGCACTCAAAATCGGCGATCCCATGCATCCGGAAACCGACTTAGGACCCCTGGCAACCCCATCCCTTCTCAAAGATTTGGATTGGCAAGTTCAGGAAAGCGCCAAACTGGGAGCAAAAGTTCTCACAGGTGGACAGCCATTATCTGACCGTCCGGGTAACTTTTATCTGCCCACAATTTTGACAGATATCCCAGCCGGTAGCCCAGCAGAAGCGGAGGAATTTTTTGGTCCCGTAGCGCTGCTATTCCGGGTGCCAGATATCAACGCCGCGATCGCGCTTGCCAATGCCTCGCCCTTTGGACTGGGTGCCAGTGCTTGGACTCAAGTAGAGGCAGAACGCGATCGCTTGATTGAAGAACTCGAAGCGGGTGCCGTGTTTATTAACGGCATGGTTAAATCCGATCCCCGTCTCCCCTTTGGCGGTATCAAGCGTTCCGGATACGGACGCGAGTTAAGCAAAGAGGGAATTCACGAGTTTGTCAACATCAAAACCGTGTGGGTGAAATAAGCGGCGGTGCATTCTGCATTCAAATCAAAGATGAATGATGAATTAAATTCCATGCCACTTGCAGAATGAGGATGAACTCAGTACGGTAGCACCGCAGTGCTACCGTACAGGACTTAATCAGGGCGATCCGCACAGATCGGCCCTGTTGCACAAGAAACGAACCACTATAGATGCCAAGAGCATACAGAGGGGAGTAAGAAAAATGAATACTGCTGAACTATTAGTCCGCTGTCTGGAAAATGAAGGAGTCGAATACATTTTCGGGCTTCCTGGCGAAGAAAATCTAGACATATTGGAAGCCCTAAAAACCTCTTCGATTAAATTTATTACTACCCGTCACGAACAAGGTGCTGCCTTCATGGCGGATCTCTACGGACGCCTGACCGGAAAAGCCGGAGTGTGCCTCTCCACGCTGGGACCAGGTGCCACCAACCTGATGACTGGCGTTGCCGATGCTAACCTGGATGGTGCGCCACTGGTGGCAATTACCGGACAGGTGGGCACAGACCGGATGCACATCGAATCCCACCAATACCTGGATTTGGTGGCGATGTTTGAGCCAGTCACCAAATGGAATGCTCAAATTGTTCGTCCTAGCAACACACCGGAAATTATCCGCAAAGCGTTTAAGATTGCTCAGAGCGAAAAACCAGGGGCAGTTCACATCGATTTGCCGGAAAACATTGCCGAAATGACAGCCGCTGGCAAGCCCCTACACAAGAATTGTGGGGAAAAAACCTTTGCTGCCTTCCACAGTCTTGAACAGGCATCTGAAGCCATTTCCCAAGCAAAAAATCCTTTGATTATGGTGGGAAATGGGGCGATTCGTGCAGACGCTAGCGTTGCAGTGACCGAATTTGCCACGAAGTTGAATATTCCAGTAGTGAATACCTTTATGGGCAAAGGAGTCATTCCCTACACCCATCCCCTCGCCTTGTGGTCGGTAGGATTGCAACAGCGAGACCACATCAGTTGTGCTTTTGACAAAACGGATCTGGTGATTGCAATCGGTTACGACTTGATTGAATATTCCCCCAAAAAGTGGAATCCCCTTGGAGAGATTCCGATTATCCACATTGGAGATACGCCAGCAGAAATTGATAGCAGCTATATTCCCCTGGTGGAAGTTGTGGGGGATATTTCCGACTCGCTACGGGAAATCTTAGACCGATCTGACCGGCAAGGCAAACCCGATCCTTATGCCTTGCAATTACGGGCAGATATCCGTGCGGATTATGAAGAGTATGCCAATGACGATGGGTTTCCCATTAAGCCGCAGAAAATAATTTATGACTTGCGGCAAGTCATGGGGCCAGAAGATATTCTGATTTCAGATGTCGGGGCGCACAAAATGTGGATTGCCCGTCACTATCACTGCGATCGCCCGAATACCTGCATCATCTCCAATGGTTTTGCTGCAATGGGCATCGCCATTCCAGGTGCCTTAGCAGCCAAGTTAGTTTATCCCCAGAAGAAAGTCATCGCTGTCACGGGTGATGGTGGCTTTATGATGAATTCTCAGGAATTAGAAACTGCCCTTCGCGTCGGCACTGCCTTTGTCACCTTAATCTTTAATGATGGGGGCTATGGCTTGATTGAATGGAAGCAACACAATCACTTTGGCGAATCTGCGTTTGTCCACTTTAGCAATCCCGATTTTGTCAAATTGGCAGAAAGTATGGGGCTGAAGGGGTATCGGGTTGAATCCGCTGCGGATCTGATTCCGACATTGAAAACTGCCCTAGAACAGGACGTTCCCTCGGTGATTGATTGTCCAGTAGATTACCGCGAAAACTTCCGTCTCACACAAAAGGCTGGCGATTTGAGCTGCAAGATTTGGGAATAGTCATGAGTCATGAGTGATCAGTCATTAGTCATCAGTCGGTTGTCAATGACCGATGACTAATGAACAATGACCAATGACCAATCATGAATGACCCATGAAAATCGCTACTTGGAACGTCAATTCGATTCGCAGCCGCTTAGAGCAGGTGGTGCAGTGGTTGCAGGATAATCCGGTCGATGTCCTATGCCTGCAAGAAACGAAAGTGGTCGATAAGGATTTTCCGCGATCGCCCTTTGAGGAACTAGGGCTTCACCTGTACATTTCCGGTCAAAAATCTTATAACGGGGTTGCCCTTTTCAGCCGTTCGCCCCTTGAAGATGTCAGCACCGGGTTTGCCCCAATTTTGGGTAAAGAGGATTTTGACGAACAGAAGCGGGTCATTACTGGCGTTATCGATGGCATTCGCATCGTGAATCTCTACGTGCCCAATGGCTCAGCCGTCGGAAGCGAGAAATACAAATACAAACTGCTTTGGCTGAAAACTCTCCGCGAGTACCTGCAAGCACTACTCGAAAAACAGCCCAGTTCCCTCTGTATCTGCGGCGATTTCAATATTGCCCCCGAAGACCGAGATATTCACGATCCACTCAGTTATAAAGGTCGGATTATGGCATCCGATCTAGAGCGTCAAGCTTTGAGCAGCATTTTAGAGCTGGGTTTGGCAGATGCCTTTAGAAAATTCACAATAGAAACAGGACATTTCAGCTGGTGGGACTATCGAACCGGAGCGTTTCGACGCAACTGGGGTTGGCGGATTGACCATCACTACTTGACGCCAGACCTTTACGAACGTTCATCCAGCTGCACCATCGATCGCTCTCCCAGAGAACTGCCCAAACCCAGCGACCATACTCCCGTGATTGTAGAATTTTAAATTTTCCACCATCAATCCCACACCCAAAATTGATTAGGAACTTAAAATCATGTTTTTAGTAACTGGAGCTACAGGCGGACTCGGACGCCGAATTGTGCGGCTGCTGCGGGAGAGAGAAATGCCGGTGCGAGCATTTGTCCGCCTGACATCCCGTTACAGCGAGCTGGAACACCGAGGAGCAGAAATTTTTATTGGTGATTTGCAGCGCGATAAAGATATCGAAAAAGCTTGCCAAGGCGTTCAGTACATCATCGCCGCTCACGGCGGTGAGAGCGATGCTCAAGCGTTAGGCTACCGAGCGAATATTGAACTCATTGACCGGGCAAAAGAAGCTGGCGTCCAGCACTTTGTTTTCATTTCGGTACTGGGAGCAGATCGCGGGTACGAAGACGCACCATCCTTTAAGGCGAAGCGAGAAGTAGAAAAGTATCTCCAATCCAGCGGACTCAATTACACCATCCTGCGTCCTTCAGGTTTTGCCTCTAACCTTTTACCCCTAGCAGAACGGTTTCGGGATACTGGGATTTATTTACTTATCGGCGATCCCAAAAGTCGGACTTCGATTGTGAGTACCGATGATTTAGCAAGGATTGCGATAGACTCCGTAAACGTTGAAGGTGCCCGGAATCAAATTTTCCCTGTGGGAGGTCCAGATATCCTCCAGCGCCAAGATATTCCTCGCATTTTCAGTCGCATCTTCAACCAAGAACCGATCGTGATTAACCCACCGTTATTGGTGTTTGATGGGTTACGCGGGGCGCTGGGATTGCTGAATCCTCAAGCTTCTAAAGCTTTGGGAACTCTCCGGACGTTACTGGATAATGAATTTTTCTGCACACCCCAGGAAGTTGAGCATTTGGAATCAATTTTTGGAATGAAGATGGAATCCCTAGAGACTTTCTTGCGCCGTTACCTGGGTACTTAATTTTGCACCGCTAGAGGCAGATGTTCCACACGCAGCTGTTACCGTGCTTCAAACTTGTTTGGTGATTTTAAGGAATCATAAAGGCAACTGCTTGAGAATCTGACTGAGCAATGGTTTGGATTTGACCATTTAGCTGATAGTGAATGAGGGTGTCGATTGTACCGCCGACCTCACTGACGGTAGAAGCCGCAGCGATCGCGCTACTTTTAAATAGACTTTTTTGCTGTAGTAGATCGCTCAGCCCTCTAAATCCTGACCAGATTCCGGCTATTCTTGAATCAAATTCTAGCAGTACAGAATTAGCGAAATCTGCACTTAAAACCTGACGCTCATTTGAGAATTTAAATCCATTTAACATTCGCCTGGTTTCTCACACAATGGATCATCATAAGACTGCTATAGTAACGATTTTAAGCCCCCACAAAATTGGGCAACAACAAAATATTTCTCAAGGCTGAAGATGGAAAATTGTTAAGAATGCTGCGATCGCAAGCAGGATAAATAAAGCTATATTAATTGATTCATCAGTGTCTCTCTGCCCGCTCAAAGCCTTTGAGTCAGAATTCTATGCGATCCGCCCTTAGCGTCAACACCTACTCAAGCTTGTCAAACAAGACAGCAACTAGCGAATCCAGAGGATTCCCTCTCTTATGAATTGGGTAAAGCAGTGCAAGAGCTGCCGCCACTGTACACGCGACTATTGGCAGGAAGCATTAGCTTATTAGTATTTGGGGCGATCGCTTGGGCACACTACAGCCAAGTGGATGAAGTCGCCGTGGCTCCCGGTGATATTGATTGCCTCCGCATTAAAAAAGGCGATATCCTCATCGAACGCGACCCCGACCTGCCGCAAGCAGAAGTTGACCGCCTCGCCACATCTACCCAGCTGATTCGGGAAGAGTTAGGGCGTCTGCAAGCCGAACGCACTGGAGGCGCAACTGCCGGAACCGCTTTGCAAGATCAGCTTTTAACCGCTCGCCTACAAGATTTTGAAGCAAAAAGAGCTGGTGCGATCGCTGAAGCGAATCGCCAAATTGCGGTCGTCAATGAAGCCAAAGTTCGCCTCACCCGCCTGCAAGAAAACCTCGCCAACGCCAAAATCAACCTCGTCAACGCCGAAACTAACCTCGCCAACAGCAAAAGCCTTCTCAACAAAGCGAACAGCAGCCTCGCCTTAGCCGAAAAAAGAGAAAAGGCGCTCACCACGCTCCTCATTCCCGGTGCTTTCCCGCGACTCGACTATATGAATTAGCAAAAATAATGCTACATATAGTTAAGGAGCCGTTGTTGAAGAATAATCAGTTATGTCGGGAGTACTGAAGATAGAGATATCAGAATCTGTGGAAACACTGCGAGAGCTGTTGACTCAGCAGAAGACAGCAAAAATGCAGCAAAGGGTACAGGTAATCTACTGGCTCAAAACCAAGCAAGCGGAGACGGTCGAGCATCTAGCAACATTGATAGGACGGCATAGAACAACGGTCTGACGATGGTTGAGCGAATATCGAGCAGGGGGATTAGCACAACTATTAAACATTCAAACCAGTCCCGGAAGAACTAGAAAGATTCCGGCATTAGTAGAAGCCAAACTAAGAGAAGAATTAAAAGACCCACAAGGGTTCTCAAGTTATAAAGAGATTCAAGTATGGCTCAAAGCGATGTGTGACCTAGACGTAGGGTACACAGTGGCACACAAGTTGGTGCGATATCGACTCAAGGGGAAGTTAAAGGTGCCAGGACCCGTTCACACCAAACAAAAAGAAGGAGTAGTAGAAGAGTTTAAAAAAAAATAGCCCAAAGGATAGAAGAAATACTGAATCCTTACGAGGACATAGTAAAAAAATATCGAAAAACTCGATATTGGTGTGGAGATGAGTCGAGAATGGGGCTGATAACGCTGTGGGCTAGGAAACTGACTCTTAAGGGAGTGCAGCCGATAGGGATAGAGCAATGGTGCTTTGACTATTTCTGGCTGTATGGATTGGTAGAGCCGATGACAGGAGAGAGTTTCTTTGATGAATTTTGTCATCTGGATAGCATTTGCTTTGAAAAATATTTAGAGCTATTTGCAGAAAAGTTCCCGGAAGACTTTCATGTGATTCAGCTAGATAACGAACCCTTACATCAGGCTTATGATTTAGCCATACCAGAGAATGTGGCAATTCTTTTTCAGCCCCCCTATAGTCCTCAAGCTAATCCAATAGAAAGATTATGGAAAGCTATCAAGAAAGATATGAAGTGGGAACTGTTTGATAACTTAGATGAGTTAAGAGACTCTCTCAAAAAGATTCTGGATAAGTTAACCGTACAAGATATCACTTCTTTAACAAAATGGCAATTCCTTGTTGAGGGGCTATCTGTAGCAAACATTTAGCTAATTAATATTACGTTGACGCACAAGAGAGAGTCGTCAGAGCGCAAGCCGAAGTCACCACAGCCCAAGATAATATTACGAATGTTCAAAACAAAGTGACGGAAGCACAGGACAAAATAACATCCCTGGAAAAAAATATCGCTGCTCAAGAGCAAACAATTCGCCAAACCGAACAAGCGTATTAATCGGTTCGCAATCAGGCAGATCGATTACAGTCTGAGCGCCAGAGTGAAATCCTAACTGAACTTAATAAGCGCAAAGAAGAACTGACAACCGTTGCCGGTCAGTTAGAGGAGGCGAAAAAGCAGCGAGAAGTAGAAACGATTTCCTCTCCGGTTACGGGGACAGTCTACAGCATCAATAGCAACCAAAGGGCCTGTACAAGCGAGAGAGGAGTTCTTATCTATACTTCCCGAATCTGAAGAATTGTTGGTAGAAGTCAAAGTTCTCAACCGCGATATTGGCTTTATCCGTAAGGGAATGAAGGCAAAAGTCAAAATAGCTACTTTCCCGTTTCAGGAATTTGGCACCGTTGAGGGTGAAGTGGTGCAAGTGAGTCCGAATGCGATTGCCGATCAAGAATTAGGCTTAGTGTTCCCGACTCGAATTAAACTTAAACAGCATTCAATTCAGGTGCAAAATCAAAAAGTCGCCTTTACTCCAGGTATGGCTGCAACTGGAGAAATTGTTACTCGGAAAAAAACAATTCTCACTTTCTTACTTGAGCCGGTGACTCGCCGCTTTAGCGAGGCATTTTCCGTCAGATATTAGCTCGGCTTTCTCCATTTGCACCAACAAAAGCAGTGATGAATAAAAAGCTGGCATTAAGAGCTAAAAACAGAAATTAATTGTTATCGGTATAAAAATCTGATCGAGTGACCCCCGAAGAAAGCCTCTAATACCAGTTGGGTATAATAGTGGCACAATTGATTGAAGCTCCTTTTCGAGTGGGTTATCAGGGTTGTCAAGATGGTCAGAGTTGTCAAAATTGAGATTACTGAAGAAGCTGAAACTCTAAAAAAGCTGCTAGTTCAGCAAAAAGACAAACGTACCTTTGA